>NZ_LT992558.1:1451013-1517417 GCF_900258435.1 Carnobacterium divergens
TATCAAGGTGCTAATATGGTGATTAAAGGTCTACAAGGAATGGCTGGAGCAACTGTTATGAGTGGTGGAGCTCTTGCACCTGGAGCTGGAGCAATTGCTGGCGCAGGCGCCACAGTCGGAGCTGAAGCACTGGCTCACGGTGGGCTTGTGTTTAGTAACACGATTCAGAACGGCATGGATAACATTCAGCAAATGCAAAATTCTAAAATAAAAGATCAAAGTGATTTAAAAAAATCTATTGAAGATGGAAAACCTGCAAAGAAACATACTCAACAAGTATATGATAAAAAGAAAGCTAGATTAGGATCTGAAGGTGAACCTAATTCTTCAAAAGACTTATTAAATCCAGATGGAAGTATAAAACAGAGAAGGTATTATGGTGAAGATGGAAAAGTAATAGAAGATATAGATTACAATCATTCTGATGATGGATCTCATACCTTTCCTCATAGACATAAATGGGATTGGACAAATCCTAAACCTAGACAATCAGAATCTAAATATTAAATAAAGTGAGGAAATAATTATGTTACATGACAATGAAATAATATCTTATGAAGTAAATTTAACGGACAAAATAATTAAAATGACAACTAAAACTGAATCAGGAGAACAAGTTGTGGTTATTTTTAGTGAGGTTTTTGCTTATTTTTTTGAAGACCAATTATTTGGTAGTGTGATCCTTGATTTATTTGAAGCACCTTTAGACGATTTTATTGAAGGAAACATGGAAATACTAAATAAAGGGAAAGAAAACTCATGGCCTATGAGTTACAAAAAAATTGATGAACTTTCAGATAAATTAAAATTAGAAAACTTTTCTTACTTCATTTTATCACCATCTTATGGCTTAGGAGGATGGGTTGTTGCTAAAAATTTAAGTATTCAAAAATAGATATAGATGATTATTTAATCAAGAAAATCTCAGCTACTTTTCACAAGGAACACTTGTCTCTAAAATTTGATTTCTCAACGTTACTCAACTAGACCAATTCCTTTTCGCAATCTTTCGTTGGGAATCGGTTGAAAAACTTCGGTTAATGGCGATTATGTAAAGAATTTTAACTAGAAAATAAAAGTTTAGAGAGAGACAAAGTAAAATGAAATAAACCTAATGACAACCTTACCCGTTAGTAGGTTTATTTTGCTGTTTTCCTTCTTTAAGTTTTCTAACCACTCAATTTTCTACTTAATGTTGCATAAAATCACATTTTTTTGAAATAATAGTCAGTATCTATTTATTTTTACCAAATAATCTAGTACAATTGATAAATGAGAAGTCTCGAAAGGAGTGAATGGAAATGTCAATCGGAATTGCTATTTTATTAATTGTACTTGCTTTAGTTGCAGGTTTAGTTGGTGGGTATTTTATTGCAAGAAACTATATGATGGATTACTTTAAAAAGAATCCTCCCGTTAATGAGGATATGCTACGTATGTTGATGATGCAAATGGGTCAAAAACCGTCTGAAAAGAAAATTAAACAGATGATGGCCTCTATGCAAGTTCAACAAGAAAAAGCGAATAAGAAAAAATAAACTCTAATTTTTTTGGAGTCTATCGATTCTTTCAAACGGGCAGAGGTTTTCTGTTCGTTTTTTTGTTGCAATAAACCACAAATTAAATGTATTTAGCTAAAAAGTGCGAATAGTTCTAATGATTAAGCACTTCTCTAAGTTGAATTTGAATATAAAAGAAATAGGTAGGTGAAAGAAACGAATGGGAATTTTTAAAAAGTTAGGTTGGTTTTTTAAACAAGAAAAAAAATCATATATAATTGGTATTTTCTTTTTAATTTTAGTGGCACTAGTTCAATTGGTCCCACCACGAATTATTGGAGTAGTTGTGGATGAAATCGCAGCTGGAAAAATGACGGCACATTCGTTAACAAAATGGTTGATTATTTTAGTAGCAGCAGCAATTGCACAATATATTTTCCGCTATATTTGGCGAGTGAATATTTGGGGAACTGCTGCAAAATTAGAACGAACCTTACGAACGAATTTATTTAAACATTTTACACAGATGGATCATGTCTTTTTTCAAAAGTATCGCACAGGGGATTTGATGGCACATGCGACGAACGACTTATCTGCGATTCAAATGGTAGCTGGTGGTGGAATTTTAACATTGGCGGATTCAATGATTACAGGAGGCGCTACAATTGTTGCAATGGCGTTATTTGTTGATTGGCGCTTAACACTGATTGCATTGATTCCTTTACCCCTCCTAGCCGTAGCTTCACGTATCTTAGGGCAAAAGCTACATGTTCGCTTTAGAAGTGCGCAGGCGGCCTTTTCTAGCATGAATGATAAGACACAAGAAAGTATCAGTGGGATTAAAGTAATTAAAACTTTTGGGCAAGAACAAGAAGATGTAGCTGATTTTAAAAAACAAACAGATAATGTGGTTGGGAAAAATAAAAAAGTTTATTTAGTCGACTCATTATTTGACCCTGCAATTACATTTATTATGGGTATATCGTATGTACTAACCATTGTTTTAGGCGGGAATTTTGTAATGAATGGAACGATTTCAATTGGACAATTAATTTCATTTATTAGTTATATTGCGATGTTAATTTGGCCGATGTTTGCAATTGGTCGTTTATTTAATATTTTAGAGCGAGGCAGTGCGAGCTATGACCGCGTTCAAGAGTTATTAAATGAAACGTCTGAAATTATTGAAAATCCTAATGCGATTACTACACCAGTACAGGGCAAAATTGACTACCGAGTTGATGCATTTAACTATCCAGAAGATGATTCCATAGCCTTAAACCATATTCATTTTGAGATTGATAAAGGCAACACTCTGGGACTTGTTGGGAAAACAGGGGCAGGTAAAACAACAATCTTTAAGCTCTTGTTAAGAGAATATGATGGTTATAATGGTCGAATTCAGTTTGGAAAAGCAGATATTCGTGAGTATTCCTTAAATGCTTTGTTGCACGGAATTGGTTATGTACCTCAAGACCAATTTTTGTTTTCAACTACCATAAAAGAAAATATTCGTTTTGCTGATCCAACGCTAAGTGATGAGGAAGTTGTGAAGGCAGCGAAGTTAACGGCGATTCATGAAGATATTTTAGCAATGCCAGAAGGATACGATACTCTAGTAGGGGAACGTGGGGTTTCATTATCTGGTGGACAAAAGCAACGTATTTCAATTGCAAGAGCGCTCATTACAAATCCTGAACTTTTAATTTTAGATGATGCCTTATCAGCAGTGGATGCTAAAACCGAAGAAGCGATATTGTCAGCTTTAAAAAAAGAACGTAGTGATCAAACGACCATTATTGCCGCTCATCGAATTAGTAGTGTGATGCATGCAGAAGAAGTGATTGTGATTGATGAGGGAGAGATTGTCGAACGAGGCAATCATAGTGAATTGATTCAATTAGATGGTTGGTACAAAAAAATGTATGAAAAACAACAATTAGAAGCAAAACTGGAAGGAGGAGCAAACTAATGGAAAAATCAGATTGGTCCAAATCCATTCCACTTAAAGAACAATTTCAAATCATCAAACGAATGTTTTATTATGCGAAGCCGTATAAAAAGCAATTTTTTATCGCGATCTTTTGGGGTGCTTGTTTAGCAGTTATCAATGTCATGTTACCTAAAATATTACAAGTCTTTATGGATGATTATTTGACTACAAAAACAGCTACATCTCAAGTGATTTTAACCTTTGCAGCTCTTTATTTTGGTGTTACTTTAGTCAAAATCGTTGTTTGGTTCTTGCAAATGTACCTCTACCAAATGGCGACAGAAAAAACTGTTCAAAATATTCGGAATCAATTGTTTGAAAAATTGCATACACTAGGAATGCGATATTTCGACCAAACACCAGCAGGATCAATTGTTTCAAGAGTGACGAACGATACCGAAACAATTAAAGACTTTTGGGGCGTGTATTTAACCGTCTTACAAGGATTGTTTGCAATTGTATCAGCTTTTACAGCCATGTTTTTATTAAATCGAACCATTGCGTTATGGTGTTTGCTATTTTTACCAGTTTTATTAGTTATTGTCTGGTATTACCAACGCTTTAGCTCAAAAGTCTATCGTGGCATGCGAGAAAAATTAAGTCAGTTAAATACTAAATTAAATGAATCAATTTCTGGTATGAGCATTATTCAACAATTTAGACAGGAAAAACGATTGCAGAAAGAATTTAATGAAACCAATGAATCATACTATAAATCAAGAGTCGCAATGGTAAAAACAAATGCTCTGTTATTAGGACCAATCATTAATTTATTGTATACCTTCTCATTAGCGGTTGTGTTAGGATTTTTTGGGTATGATGCCTTAAGAGAACCCGTTAGTGTCGGAGTGATTTACGCATTTATTTCTTACGTTCAAAGCTTCTTTAATCCAATGACAAATATGATGGATAATTTGAGTATTTTTCAAGACGGTATGGTTTCTAGTGGGCGTGTTTTAAGAGTGATGGACAATCAAGAACTAAGCCCAGCTCAAAATCAACAGGCAGATGAAACCATCCAAGACGCTAAAATTGAATTTAAAGATGTAAGTTTTTCTTATGATGGAGAACACAATGTACTGCATCATATTAGTTTTACTGCAAATCCAGGCGAGACAGTAGCTTTAGTAGGCCATACTGGAAGTGGAAAAAGTTCAATTATTAATGTCATGATGCGCTTTTACGAGTTCTATGAAGGAGACATTTTAATTGATGGAAAATCAATTAAAAACTATCCTATTACAGAACTTCGTCAAAAAATGGGACTTGTTCTTCAAGATTCCTTCTTATTTTATGGCAATATTAAAAATAATATTCGGTTGATGAATCCGTTAATTAGTGATGCGGCAATTGAAGATGCGGCTCGCTTTGTACAGGCAGATACGTTTATCAATCAACTGCCGAATAATTATGAAGCAAAAGTAATTGAACGCGGAGCTAGTTATTCAAGTGGGCAAAGACAACTAATTTCATTTGCCAGAACGATTGTGACTGATCCTAAAATTCTAGTATTAGATGAAGCAACTGCTAATATTGATACAGAAACAGAAACTCTGATTCAAGAGGGATTAAAAAAAATGCGTAAAGGTCGTACGACAATTGCAATTGCTCATCGACTCTCTACAATTCGTGATGCTAATTTAATCTTAGTATTGGATCATGGCGAAATCATTGAACGAGGGACCCATGATGAATTAATTGAGTATGGTGGAGTTTATTATGATATGTATCGTCTTCAAAATAGTGATGAAAGTTAATTTATAGATTATAAAAAGGAGGGGTTGGTTTTTTAACCAATCCTTTTTTGTTGAAATGATGACAATTAGATGGGAAATTGAATTTTTTATAAACTAAATCAGTTTTTGTCTTGTTCATTCAACTAAGAGTCAAACAAAAAAACTTCTTCAAACAAGAGCACTCCCATGTCTTCTGTTTGAAAAAGTTTTTTATGAATGATTCAATGAATGTTTGGTATCTTTTGATGTTTCAGAGCTAGCATGTTTCCAACAGATACGGCCTTTTTGACAATCGTTCTCAAAAAAAGCGTAGTCTATAATGTCACCTTCTTTAATGAAAAAAGGTTCAGTATCCCAATCATTTAGTAAAAATTTCATGGTTTGATTTTGATGTGTAATCGTAGGGAAATCCATTGTTGAATCAAAATAGAAACGATGGATTGTAGGATCAAATTTTACAATGCACTGATTTAATTGTAGGCGTTTTTCGCCTTCGTTACCAAGCGCACGTTCAAGAACTCTATAGTCGTATTTATTCCGTTTCGTTTCAGGGGTTTTAAAAAGTAACGTTGCCTCAATAGAGTCATTGTGATTTAAGCCTTGGCTTCGAATTACTGATTCAGGTACATAAACATTATTGTGAGGAGTTAAGAAGCCACCCTTTAATTGACGATTGAGTTTTCCAATGTAGGTTCGTCCTTGTTTTTTTCGCAATGGATTTTTTTCTTGAATAATACTTTTAGGATTGATTGACTGTTTTGAAGAAAATGTATTTATTTCGTCATCACTGTTAACTAACCAAGAAAAACTTAAATCAGTAGCTTTCTCATAGGGCGTATTTTTTAATTCAATCAGGGGTTCATGTGGCATTGCTTGAGTCGTTTCTAAAGTAACCTCTAAGTTGAGAGCATGACCATTTTCTAAAAAGCCTATATAGTGTCCAAATGCGCTACAAGTACTATGTACATTCGATTCATCTAGGTTTTTAACGAGATCAGCTAACTCTTTTTTTATGCTGGAAATCAGTTCTTTACTTAACATCACGATACTCCTTTTTTTATTTAATTATAGCATGTATTTAATAAAATGTAACACTAAAGGTATTTGATTCTATTTATTTATTTCGGAAAGTAAAAGTATTTCAAGGATTATATAATATCAATATTTTAAAAATAAATAAAGTTTTATGTCTTATAAGACATAACAATAGTAACGCTAGGATTTTAATGGAGCTTTGTGTATACTAATAATAAGAATTTAGCAAGTAAATTGAAGGAGTTAACAACATGACGATAGATCAATTAGTATCTGATTTAAATAAACTAATTCGTTTTTTAGCTTATCGAAATATAGCGGAATTATCAAAAGAAGCCTTTGAAAATAAATATGGAAAGAAAAAAATTGAGACGCTTGTTTTAGCTGGAAATGGCTTGCCATATACAAGTGAAGTCATCGCTAATAGTTACCGTCAAGGTTTAGTAGACAAAATTATCTTAACAGGTGGGGTAGGTCATACAACAGATTTGCTTCGAGAATTAATGGCAAATCATCCTATCTATCAAAAAATTGATGCAACAAATAAATCAGAAGCAGAATTGTTTCAAGAGATGCTTGTTCAATATGAATCGATTCCAGCTACTGCGATTTTTATTGAAACTACGTCTACAAATGGTGGCGAAAATGCAATGGAAGCTCGAAAAGTTATAGAAAGTGTCATGGAAGTTCCCGAAGAAATTCTCTTAATTCAAGATCCTACAATGCAAAGAAGGGCAGATGCTTGTTTTAGAAAATATTTTGCGAACACTAAGATAATTAATTATGCTCCATTTATTCCATTGGTAGAAAAAAAAGGAATGGAAGTATGCTTTAAAGAAACGAAAGGAGTAACTCATTGGGAGATGACGCGCTTTTTATCATTAGTGATGGGAGAATTTCCAAGGTTAGCAGATACGCCAGAAGGCTATGGTCCCAATGGTCAAAAATTCCAAGCCTACGTGAAGATACCTCATTCTGTTGAAGCGGCGTATTTACGAATAAAAGAGCGTTATCCAACAGTAGGAAGAAAATAAAAAAAGCGTTAAATTTAGCTAGTTAAGGCTAAATTTAATGCTTTTAAAAAATTACTTTTTTGGTTCGTATTTAAAAGTTGGATCAATTTCTTGATCTAATTGGTCGAAGGCACGTTGCATTTGATCTTCAATCAACTTTAAGCTTTCTTTATCTAACTTCATTTTGCGATCAATGTAAATCGGTTCCCCAAAATTAACTGTTACGGGCTTGCGAGAAAGCAATCCTTTAATGGTTAAAGGACCTTGGAAGACTGCTGGAACTAATGGAACCCCACTTAATTTAGCAATTGTAGCAGCGCCTCCTTTTAGTTCAGAAGAGTGTCTGGTACCACTAGGGAACATAATCAGACTTAATTCTCCTTCTTTTAAAATTTTCACTGGCTTCTTAATGACGCTAGGTCCTGGGTTTTCACGATTTACTGGAAAGGCGTTAGCATGAAGCATAATCCAACGTAGGAGTGGATTTTTAAATAACTCTTCTTTAGCCATAAATGAAAAACATTTTGGACTACCTGCCAGAGCGAAATAAATAGGATCAAACCAGGTTCGATGGGGTCCTACTAAAATATAAGAACCTTCAGTTGGAATTCGTTCTTTGTGCTGATAACGAGAATTTCCATTTAAAACAAATACTACAAAACGAGCCACTTGGCGAATAAAACGATAGAACAATTGCACTCAACCTTTCGTATTTAAATAAAATGATTATTTAAGCAATAGTAATTTTAAGAAAGCGACCTATTAAAAAGTCGTTTTATAGTTAATAGTATGCAAGAAAAGCTAGCAGATAGCAAGTGTTTAATTTGAAAAACAGTCCGTTTCAATGGAAAATAAACACTCCGTTTTAAAGTGGATTTTTGGTATACTAAATAGGATAAAGACAGGAGTTAAAAAGGATGAAATTTATTCACACAGCCGATTGGCATATTGGAAAAAAAATACACGGCTTTCAATTGTTAAAAGAACAAGAAGAAGTTTATCGACAATTAGTAGAAGTTGCCGTTAAAGAAAAAGTAGATGCAATCGTGATTGCAGGAGATTTATATGATCGCGCGGTTCCACCAGCAGAGGCAGTTTTACTATTAAATAAAATGTTAATGGAATTAAATATTGTTCAGAAAATCCCTTTGCTTGTTGTATCAGGCAATCATGACAGCAGCACTCGTTTAGCAACAGGAGGACCGTGGTATGAGTTTCTGAATTTTCACTTAGTTACAAAAATTGAAGATAGTTTAAAACCGATTGTTCTCGGCAATACGCAGTTCTTTTTACTGCCGTATTTTGAACCGATTGATGCGAGGCTTTATTTTGGTGACGCCAGTCTTACGACACATGAATTAGCAGCAAAACGCGTTGTTGAAGAAATGAAAAAATCTTTTGACCCAAATTATCATCAGGTGTTAGTTGCTCATTTATTTGTTGCAGGGAGTTTAAGAACAGATTCTGAAACAGAAGTAACCGTTGGAGGATTGGATCAAGTTTCAGCAAGTGTATTTAAAGATTTTGACTATGTTGCATTAGGGCATTTGCATAATCCAAATGCAAGCCGCCATGAACGGATTCAGTATTCAGGAACATTGTTAAAATTTTCAGTCTCAGAAGCAAATCAAGCAAAAGGATTTAAACTAATTGAGTTGACAGATGAGGGGACCCTAAAAAACACTTTCTATCCCGTTGAGTCAACAAAATCATTGCGAGTTTTAACAGGGCTTTTTGATGAACTGACAGCAAGAGATTATTATGAAACACAAAAAAAAGACGATTATTTATTTATTCAACTAAAAGATACCCAAATTATTCCTGATGCAATGAATCGGTTAAGAGAAATTTACCCAAATGTCTTAGGAATGGAACGTTTAGATAAAACAGGGTTACTTAGCAAAATGGGTCAGTTTAATAAAGAGAAAATTCAGCAAAGTTCCCCGAGAGCATTGTTTGAAAAATATTACCAAGAAGTAACTGGAGATTCTTTAAGTAAGCAACAAACAGACTTACTAACAACTATTTTTGCTCAATTAAAAATTGAAGAGGAGGATCAGACGCAATGAAACCAATTAAATTAACCTTGGAAGCCTTTGGTCCTTATTTAAATGAAACCATCGATTTCACTTCCTTTTATCAAAACCATATTTTCTTGATCTCAGGGAAAACGGGTGCGGGAAAGACGACGATTTTTGATGGTATGAGTTATGCGTTATTTGGAAGAACCAATGGTTTGAATCGTGAGCCAAAAGAAATGCGTTCAACCTTTGCAAAGCCTACTCAAGAAACAAAAGTAACGTTTGTCTTCACCGCTCAAAATAAAACCTATCAAATTGAAAGAGTTCCTGAACAAATTTTAGCAAAAAAACGTGGCGAAGGCACACGAGAAGTGAAAGCCAAAGCGACGATTACCATCTATGATGAAATGGGAGTTGAGCTAAATCATTTTTCAAAAACAACAGAAGTCAACCAAGTGATTCAAGAAGTCGTGCAACTAGAAGATGAACAATTTAGACAAATCATTATGTTGCCACAAGGCGATTTTAGACGTTTTTTAAATGCAAATAGCAATGAAAAAGAAAAAATATTGCGTAAACTTTTTGGAACAGAACCCTATCGTTTATTTAGTGAAAAATTGAAAGAACAAAAAAAGGAAATTAGCTTAGAAATCAAAGATCAAGAAAAAGAGCTTACGTTGATTTTAAATCAAGCGCAGTGGCTGGTTAAGCCCATAATCGATTTTGAAACGGGACAAGCTAAAACCCAAAAAGAATATGAAGCGTTGATTCAACAGCAAAATCAGTTGGAACAAGCCATTTTAATTACAGAAAAAGACATTCAACAGCTAAAAAAAGAAGAAGCAAAAGTGACTAAAAAATGGCAAACGAGTCAACGAATTTTGCAATTATTTATGGATAAAGAACGTTTAACAAATGATGCTGAACAATTAAAAAATAAGGAACCTGAAATAAAACAAAAAAAAGAGCAATTGCTAGAATATAAAGAAGCTAAAAAAATAGAGTTTAACTTGTTAAAACAACAAGAATTACTTGTTGAAAAAGAGGAGTTGACTAAAAAATTAAAAGCCATCACCTCAGAAAAATTAGAAACAGAGCAACAGTTAAAAATGGCAATGCTAGACTTAGAAAATGTTCAACAAATGGAACCAGAACAAGCAGCTAAAAAAATTGAAATCAATCAATTAGAACAGCAAAAAATCACCATAGAACAACTCGATGAATTGATGGAGTTAATAAATAAAACAACAAAAAAAATCGAAGCAGAAGAAACAGAGTTTGCTTCAATTAAACAAAGAATCATAGAATTAGAAACAGAAAAAAATAAAAAGAGTGTAAAGTTAGCTGACCTCGAAGAAAAACTTCAATCATTTAATGAGTTAGAAAAAACACGCTATCAATTAGATGCAAAGATGAGCAAATTATTGGAGCTTAGCTCACTAGAAAAGCAACAAGCTGAAAGCGAGTTGCTTGTAAAAAGAGGAATCAACCAATTAAAAGAGTTAAATGAACAGTTGTTCCAAGACAATGAACAGCTAAAACAAATTAAAAGTGATTGGGCAAAAATACAAATTTTACAATTAAGTGAAAATTTAATTGATGGCGAACCTTGCCCTGTTTGTGGTTCGATGGAACATCCTATCGAAAATTTAGGAACGCTTCCTCAAAAAACAAGTCAAGAATTAACCGAAGAACTAGAAATTTCTGAAGCAAAAGTTGCCCAACGAACTGAAGAAAAAATAGCGATTGAGGCTACTTTGAAATTACAAAACAGTCAAATGATAAAAATAAAAGAGGCCTTACAGAACGCAACAGATAGTTATTTTTCAGCTGAGCCACCACAGAAAATAAACAAGGAACTAGCCTTGATTCAACAACAATTATTAGCAATTAACGAACAATTGGAAACTAAAAAGGACGTTTTAAAAGAGCATCAACAAATAGAAAAACAGTTCACCACACTTACGGATACCCTACTAACGACTCAGACAAAAAAAGAAACCTTGCTCCAAACAACCCAATCTTCGAAATTAAATCTTCAACAATTAATCGGTGAAGAAAAGAGTTTAAGAAAATCAATTTCAACAGATTATCAAACGGTTGTAGATATCGAAACAGCCCTTATAAAACTCACTACAGAAGTTAAAAATTGGGATACGACCTATCAAGAGAAAATGGGACAAAAAACCGAAACGGAACAACTGTTCCAAAAATTAACATATGAAGAAAAGCATCTTAACGAAGCTGTGAAACAAAGTGAAATTCGTATTACTGAATTATCTGAACAAATTCAAAAGCAACTAAATGAGTCTATTTTTGCTCAGTTAAAGGACGTCAAAGAGCTTTTAAGCGAGTCAATTGATAGCGATCAATTAGAAAAAGAAATTCAAGATTTTGAAAAAGAACATTACCGTATTTCAAAAAGCTTACAAGAAGTTCAAGAGCAATTAAAAAATCAAGAAAAACCTGAATTAGAGTTAATTGAAAAAGTTTTAGCTGAACTAGAAGAGCAACTTGAAAAACAAGAGCATCATAAAATAGTGCAAGAACAAATGAAAAAAAACAATCAGGCCATTATTGAATCCGCACAAAAAATAATAGCAAGCACTGCTGAAAAGTGGCAGTTATTGACAGAAATCACGAACCTTTCAGCCGTTGCCAGTGGTGATGGAGATCAGAGTAAAATGGGATTTGAACGTTATGTACTGACCTATTTCTTGGAAGAAGTCTTGGTATTAGCCAATGAACGCTTGCAGCAATTAACGAATAACCGCTATTTATTTGATTTGAATCGGGAAGAAGGTAGTCGTAAAACGGATACCGGTTTAGAAATTAATATCTATGATGATAATGCGGGGGGAATTCGAAATGTTCGAACGTTATCTGGTGGAGAAAGTTTTATTGCGGCGCTATCCTTATCGCTTTCTTTATCAGAAGTTGTTCAACAACACGCAGGAGGCATTCAAATCGAAACCATGTTTATCGATGAAGGATTTGGTTCATTAGATGAAGATGCGTTAGAAGAAGCGATGAATGCACTTATGACTATCGAAGGAAGTGGTCGTTTAGTCGGGATTATCAGCCACGTCAAAGAACTAAAAGAGCGTATACCAGATCAATTACAAGTAATCTCGTCTGGAACAGGAAAAAGTCAGATTAAGAGTATTCATATAAACTGATTTATTTAAATTTTTAGATAAAAAGAGAACCAAAATAAATTTATTTTGGCTCTCTTTTTAATATTATTTTACAACTAGTTGGTTAACTGAACCAGAAAAAGAATCATCCAAACTTGAAAAATCTAAAGAATTCTCACCAACTTGATGCCATTGGACATAGTTTGTCTTTAATGGATGATTAGTTGAAATTTCCCCAGGTGTATTAAAATTGATAGTTGAAGGGAAATTATTATCTTTATCTAAAAGAGTTAGAATCGTTTTTTGCCCTAAAGCAACTTGAGGAAGTCTAATTTGTTGGTTTTTTACACTGTAAGTTTCAATTTTAGTTTGTCCAATTTTTGAAATATCAGAAACGGAGTGACCATCTATTGCTACTAACGTTAGCGCAGGGAAATCAGTTAAAAAATCTAAAGAAGATATTTTTGAATCATTAGCCACGTTTTTAATATTTGAAACAGCTAGTAGTTGCAACTGGTTCAAACTTCCTAATTGCGCGAGTTTAGCTGGAGTTACATTTGTATCGTTTGCCAATAATTGAATCAATTTGTTAGCAGATGATATTGGAGAAAAATCCATAATAGTTGGATTTTCTTGTATCACGAGACGTAATAAATTTGGTAAGGATTTAACTGCTGAAATATCGTTCAATTGATTCGAGAATAAATTAAGTTGAGTTAAATTTGTTGCTTTTTCTAAACCATCTAATGTTATTAATTTATTAGAACGTAACGACAAGTTAGATAAATAAGGAGCTGAGATGATATGAACTGAATCGATTTGATTGTTATCTAAATTAGCTTGCTGTAAAAATGGCGCATTTAAATCATTTAAGGTAGTGATTTTATTTGAATTTGCACTCAAGCCTTTCAATGTAGGTCGATTGATGATTGAGGTTAATTCGTTATTGTCAATGAGAATACTTTGAATTTGAGAGATATTTTTAACATGATCTAGAGAGGTAATGTTATTATTGTTTACAAATAATTTAGTTAAAAAATCACTATCTAGTTTATCAATAGTGGTCAAATGATTATTGTCTAAATGAATTTCTTTTAAAACATGCATCGTTTCAACAAAATCAATGTTGGATAAATTAGAGTTATTCAACCAAAGATTTCTCATTTCAGAATAAACAGAAAGTTTTGAAAAATCTTTCATGTTTGGATTATTCGATAGATTAAGTTCAGTTAAATTTGGTAACGCCAAAACGTCATCTAGTGTCAATTTTGGATTGTTTTCAAGTCCCACACTGGATAATAATTCTAGTTTTTCTAAAGGTTTTAATGAGTCAATTTGGTTGTCATTAAATGTAATCAGCATTAAATTTTTTGCATACTCTAATCCTGTTAAGTCGGTAATTCCTGTTCCACTTGAAACTAATTTTTGTAAATTCAGTATATTAACTGTTGTTACATGTTCATTTTCAGTTAAATTCAATTCTTTTTTTACTTCATTTTCTAAAGTAGAGTCTTTAAATGTGATATCAGTTTCTTCGCCTTCATGGGTAAATAATTTAGCTTTTTCGATAGAATCAACTTGTTCCTCTTGGAATGTTGAATCCAGTTGTGCAGTAATAGAAGAAATTCCTTCATTGTCTGTTGGAGTTGCAGCTTGATACTCCCCTCCAAGTCCTAAACTACCAAATAAACAAATTCCCATAAATACTAGCTTTTTTGTTTGCATTTTACATCCACCTTTATTTTATTTTTTAATACGTCTATAAGGTTACAAGTATAATTTTTATTATTCAACCATTTTATCTTAATCGTCAATTAAAATTTCTTATTCGTTTTTATAACATTTGAAATAATTTGTGTGAAATAATAATCGATTATTTGTTTATCTTCATTCAAATTAATAAAAAAGAATGTAACATAAAATATGAGTTTAATCGATTTTTAATGTTATTTCTCAAGTTAATGTAGGTTCTGTAATCTTTTTTTGATATAATAAAGTTCAGTCATAGAAAAAATTAAAAATTAATAGAAAAAATAAATCAATAGAAAAGTAGGGGGAAAAGACCATCGAGATTAAACTAACTGTTGCAATCACAAAAAACGCTACTACGATTCACTTCAGCAATAACCAATCTGTAATTGAGATCCAAGACGTCAAGGAGAAAGTAGTAACTGTTGATCAGCCTGTTATCTATTTTTTATTGAAAGATAGAACCGTTCTTTCAATCGGAAAAGCAGAACAAGCCATTACTATTGAAAATAGTACAATCAACAAATTGATTTTAGTAACACCTCCTTGGGAAATTGAGCTTGCCTATTTAGAAAAAAATTTGATTACAGAAGCAATAAAAAATGGCTTGAAGTTAGAAAATACCGAAACAGAACAACTTACGATTCCTACAAGTCATAAAAAAAATACAACAAACTACAAAGATGAACTATTACTAGTACTCGAGCGATTTGGCTACAATTTACTACCAAGTGCAGATTCAGAAAAACCAGCTAAAACAAAGCCTGCAAAAACGAGACATAAATGGACGAAAGAAATCAGTCAAATCGAGTTCTTTGTCGATACCAGAGAAAGCAAAGCGACGGTTTTGTGGCAAAAAAGAAATGAAATGCTTTTAAAAGCAGGCGCAAAATTAATGCCCATAGCGCCACTAAATAAAGATGGATCAGTGGGTTTTTCTGCAAAAATGGGAGAAAAATTACGGTTAGATTATCAAGATAAAATAAAGGATTTTGTAACCACAGAAGACATTGTGTTAAAAAGTGTGAATGAAGTAGGGTTATTATTGTACTTTGCTGGTACAAATAGTTGGCTTGAATTAGTGGATCGTGATGGAAAAAGTATTGATGAATGGACGAAGATTGAGGCATAGGACAAAAAGTAGAACCGCTGTTAATTCAGTGGTTCTTTTTTAGTTTTGTGTAGTAAGTAAATAGTTACTAATCCATTAATTGTTGTTATTAAAAAACAAAAAAGAGCTTAGAAAACAATTGACAATGAGAATCATTCTCAATATAATGAAATGGCTATCATTAAGATGCAAATAAAAGGTTAGAGATTTTTTTTTACTTATCTAGTGAGAATGATTCTCAACAAAAAGGAGGAGTACAATGAACAAGAGATTTTTAGTATTGGTTTCTGTGATGTTTTTCACGTTCATCTCATTTTCAGCACCTAAAAAAGCTCAAGCAGCTTTAGCAGACGGAACTTATTCCGTTAACTATACGGTACTACAAGGAGACAGTGATTCCGTTTCGATGGCCAATGACTATTTCGATAAACCAGCAACATTGATCGTTTCTGGAGGACAACAATCAATTGAGCTGACCGTCAATCATAGCACTTGGATTACCGGGTTATGGGTAAATTCAGGAAGTGGATTGCAAACCGAACAAGTGATTCAAACAGATGCAGCAAATGATTCAAGAAAGGCCCGATTTGCTGTGAATGACTTAGCTTCGCCAGTGGCTGCAAAAATAAAAGTCGATATTGATAATGAAAGTTTGAACTATCATCACGAGTATAAAATTACGTTGCAATTTGCAATGGATAGTGCGGCTTTGATATCTGGCGGCTCGAAAGTAGATGCTTCAGCTACATCAGAAGCAACAGCTGATGCTACTAAAATCAAGACTTCTGTAAATGAGCAAGCAACGACTGCTAAAGTAGCGAATCCAAAATCAGGTGATACAGCTTCTATCACATTATATATCGGACTATTTATCGTAGCATTAATTGGATTATTTACGATTAAAAAAACAAAAAAAGTGAACTAGGAGGAAGCAAATGACAACTAAAATAAAAAAAATCAGCAGTCTCTTATTGATTGGATTGCTATTTATCAATTTGTTCCCAACAACGATTGTCAAAGCCGACAATGTGTTAAAAGATGGTGGCGAATATAAAATTCAAGTCAACTTTTTTAAAGACAATACTGGCAATCGTACAAAAGAATCTTCTGCTGCCAATGGTTATATTCAGCAAGAAGCAACCATTAAAGTTGAAAATGGCCAACCCTATCTATATGTAACGCTTAAGAATAGCAATTGGTGGAAAAATTTTGCAACAAGTAAAAGTGGCGAACATCCAGTAGCGCCTAGTCCTGTAGAAAATTATCAAGGTACGTATCAAGATGTCGAATACAGCACGCCTAATAATGGAGAACGCGTTGCAAAAATTAAAATCAATTCAATAGACAATGTGGTTTATTCTTATATGCATATTAAAGTTGAAGGAATTCCAGGTTTTGACTATGATAACTGGTACCAAGTGGACTTAACAATGAATCCAAGTTCATTAACAGTAGTATCAGAACCTAGTAAGCCAGTAGAGCCAGAACCTCCAGTGACAACAGAACCACCAACGAATCCAGCAGAATCGACTGATCCAACTACACCAAAGCCTCTAGCAGATGGTCTTTACACAATCCCATTCACAGCTAAACATGCAACTCAAGATAAAGCGAGTAGCATGCAAGGCTATTTTGATAATCCAGCTTGGTTAAAAGTTGAAAATGGACATAACTTTGTTGCCCTTCGAATCAATAAATCAGAAACAGTGACAAGTTTGCAAACAACTTTAGGATCTTCTTTAACGGATGCTACAGTGCTTTCAACAGATGAAGGATCAAACAGTCGAATTGTACAGTTTGAAGTAAGCGACTTAAATCAAGAATTATTATCTCACGTGACGTATCAAGCACCGATGGGAAATGGGACAATTTATCAAGGAAAAGCGGACTTTCGTTTTATCTTTGATGGAACAAAAGCAATGCCAACTTCGGAATATCCAACAGCAACTCCGAAGAAACTGACAGACGGCTTATATACGATTCCGTTCACAGCTAAACATGCTACTCAAGATAAAGCGAGCAGTATGCAGGGCTACTTTGACAATCCAGCTTGGTTAAAAGTTGAAAACGGCCACAATTTTGTAGCGGTTCGAATCAATAAATCAGAAACGGTGACAAGCTTACAAACAACTTTAGGCACTGGTTTAACGAATGCTACCGTACTTTCAACGGATGAAAAAACCAATAGTCGCATCGTACAATTTGAAGTAACGGATTTAAATCAAGAGCTAGCATCTCACGTAACGTATCAAGCACCAATGGGAAATGGAACGATTTATCAAGGAAAAGCGGATTTTCGTTTTAGTTTTGAAACAGCGGCGGCAAAATCAGCTACAGAATACCCAACAGCTGAAAAACCAATAGAAAAACCAGATCCAACACCAACGCCAGATCCAATCCCTGACCCAACACCAGAAAAACCAGCGGAAACAAAAAAATTAATAAATGGACACCAATACAGCATTCAATTTCAAGTGAATCAAGAAAATTCATCGGAAAAATCAATGATGGATGGCTATTTGTTAAAACCAGGAATCATCAAGGTAGAAAACAACCAGCCGTACCTTTATTTAACAATGAAAGACAGTGATTGGATCAAAACGTTTGACCATTTAGAAAATGGTGTGTGGCAAGCTGCTGAACTAGTAAAAGCAGATAGTGTAGCGAATACACGAACAGTTAAATACAAAATTTCAGATGAAACAGCAGAAACGCAAGTTAAAACACATGTGAAAATAGAGAATGTACAAGGCTTTGAATACGATCATGACTATTTAGTTTCTGTAAAATTAGATCAAAGTACCTTACAAGATGTAACGGGACAAGAAATTATACCGACACAAACAACGCCAACTCCAGCTATTCCTAATGCAAGCTTAGTAGATTCAGCTCTTGCAAATCAAACAGCAGCTAAATTAGGGAAACCTGATTTTAACACAGGTGGAACAGTGAAAACGCTGGCTAAAAAACAAGAAAATCAAACACAAAATCCAAAAACAATGGACACAGCATCAATCGGCTTATACGGAACATTGTTTACAATAGCGACATTTTATTTTTTACGTCGTTACCAAGCAGCAAAAAAATAAAGAAAACGAGCCTTAGCAATTGCTAAGGCTCAATTTTCATAAATAAGGGAGGATTAAAATGAAGAAAATAACAACAATGTTTTTGATACTTATGTTGTTACTAGTTGGAGGTTGTAGATATGCGGCAACGGAAGTCCCTAATGACTCCGTAAAAAAAACACATACACCTAAAATTATTGCAACGACTGTTGCTAGCACCGAAATTATGGATCAGCTTGATTTACCACTTATTGGTGTTCCGACAACAACTAAAGAACTACCAAGTCGTTATCAAAAAGTTGAAGCTGTTGGCTCGCCAATGGGGCCTGATTTAGAATTGATGCGTACCCTACAGCCAGATTTAATTTTATCGACGAAAACGCTAGAAGCCGATTTAGCAGAAGGGCTGACAAATGCAAATCTTAAAACTAAATTCTTAGATTTTCGCAGTATTGCTAAAATGGAAAAAGAAATTTCAGCTTTAGGGAATGAATTTGATCGTAAACAGCAAGCGACAACCTTAAATCAATCGATAGAAAAACAAATTAAAGACGTTCAAAAAAAATATGAGGGCAAAGAACAACCAACCGTTTTAATTTTAATGGGTATTCCTGGAAGTTATTTAGTCGTCACTGAAAATGCTTATTTAGGTGATTTAGTTAAAAGAGCGGGAGGAAAAAATATCATAGAAGGTCAAAAACAAGAATATTTAGCTTCGAATACTGAATTTTTACAACAAGCAAATCCTGATATTATCATTCGTGCCGCTCACGGAATGCCAAAGGAAGTTGTTGAAATGTTTGATGCTGAATTTAAGAAAAATGATATTTGGCAACATTTTAATGCAGTAAAAAATAAACGAGTTTATGATTTAGATGAAAATCTATTTGGTATGACTGCGTCATTAAATGCACCAGAAGCACTGGCTCAGTTAGCGGAGATTCTATATGAAAAATAAACTTCTTCTTTTTATTATTTTTAGCTTATTACTTATTGGAACTTGTTTTTGGGCGATTCAGTCTGGAAGCTTACAACTTTCGTTTAGCGAATTGATTCAAGGAACGAGTGAAAAAGCAACCATTGTGAAAGATCTTCGTTTACCGCGGATTGTGTTAGCTATATTAGCAGGTGCAGCCTTATCAGTAGCAGGATTGTTATTTCAAGCAGTTTTAAGAAATCCATTGGCGGATGCAGGAATTATTGGGATCTCAGCGGGTGCGCAATTTTTTTCATTAGCTATTTTATTATTTTTCCCAAAATTTTATTTTTTGACGCCACTTTTTGCTTTTATTGGTGGGAGCATTGCCTGTTTACTAGTATTCAGTTTTAGTTATTCATCGGGGTTAAAACCGTTGCAATTGATTGTTACTGGAGTAGCCATCAACGCTATTTTTAGTGGGTTAAATGAAATTTTCGCCAATCAAATCACACAAGTTTCTAGTCAAATAGTGGGTAAATCCATCGGCTTTGGCATGAAATCGTGGGGAGATGTTCGTTTCTTATTTGTTTACGTTGCAATTGGATTAGCATTGGCATTATTTTCGGCTAGATGGTGCAATTTACTAGCCTTGTCGGATAAAAATCTAACAAGTTTAGGTTTATCTTTAACTAAAACGCGCATCATTATTGCTGGGATAGCAGTAGTACTAACAGCGATTACGACAGCGATTGTCGGCGTTATTGCATTTATCGGTTTACTTGTGCCTCACATTGCTAGAGGACTGCTGAAAACTAGTGATTATCGTTTGCTGATTCCTTTTTCTAGTTTACTTGGTGCTTTGATACTACTAGTTGCGGATACGCTAGGAAGAAGTATATTCCAAATGATGGAAATTCCAGCAGCAACAGTAATGATGCTGATTGGTGGACCTTGTCTGATTTTTTTACTTTGGAAAGGAGGAAAGATGGATGGAAATCCATAACTTGAGTTACGCATATCCAAAACAAGCGCCTGTTCTAAATCGGATTAATTTAACTATTGAGGCAGGGAAAATCACAACAATTATCGGACCAAATGGTAGTGGAAAATCAACATTACTCAGTATTTTAACGCGTCATTTACAAGCAAAAAAAGGAACGGTTATTCTTGACAAACAAGAGCTACATCAGTTTAGTAAGCAAGATTTTTCAAGGAAATTAGCCGCTTTACAACAAGAAAATATAGCACCAGGTGACTATACAGTTAAACAATTGGTGATGTATGGACGTCTGCCTCACCAGCATTTTTTAAGAAAGACTACTAAAGATGAAAAAATTGTTCAGCAAGCATTGCAACAAATGAAATTAGTAGAAAAACAAGAGAGTCTATTGGCTGAATTATCTGGAGGAGAACGACAACGAGCATGGCTCGCGATGGCACTCGCTCAAGAAACAGAGTATTTAATTTTAGATGAACCAACAACCTATTTGGATTTAACCTATCAAATTGAGTTGCTTAAATTAATTCAAACATTAAATCAAACTCAAAAGCTAACGATTATTATGGTGTTACACGATCTTAACCAAGCCAGTCAATATAGCGACGAAATTATCATCATGCATCATGGTGAAATTAGTGCGAAAGGAACGCCCAATGAGGTTATTACGCCAAGGATGCTTCAAGATGTTTATGGTGTTTCGGGGGAGCTTATTCAACATCCTTCAGGAAGACCTTATATTTTGCCTTACTAGAAGGAGTGAAACAAATGAAACGAAAACTACTTAGTGGCGTGATGCTGATTGTATTGCTTTTTTCAGGTTGGAAAATTCTTACGATTTTAACAGAAAACCAGCACAATCAGCGAATATTAGCAGATGTTCAAAAGGTTTATCAAAAACAAGCTCAACAAACAAGGTCAGTAACGAGTAAAAAACCAGCATTTGTCGAATTAAAAAAAATCAATCCAGATATTAAAGGCTGGATTTCAATTCCTGATACAGCCATTGACTATCCTATTTTACAATCTTCAGATAATGATTTTTATTTAAAGCACAATTATCAAAAAGAAATAGCCAGAGCGGGCAGCGTTTTTAAAGATTTTCGCAATCAGTCCGAGTCTGAATTCAATACGATTTTATATGGTCACAATATGAAGGATGGCTCGATGTTTGCGGATTTACAAAACTATTTAGATGAAGATTTTTTCAATAAACACCCAACGTTTGATTACGAAACGGAAACTAAAAGCTATCAAGTAGAGGTTTTTGCTGCCTATGAAACGACAACTGATTTCTATTACATCGAGACAGATTTTAGTCAGCCTCAAGCTTATTCAAATTATTTAACAACAATCAAGCAACAGTCAAAATTTCAAACCAATGTCATCGTCACGGATCAAGATCAGATAATAACGTTGTCCACCTGTGATACAGGTTTTGATTATGAAAAAGGGCGATTTGTTATTCAAGGGAAGTTAATTGAAAAGTAAACAAATTCTTTTTGCTATCAAAATAATGATTAAGCAAAGAGAATTTTTTATTAAACTTGATTTTTAATATAATTACATAATACAAACCAACAAAAAACAAAGAAACTTGTGTATTTTTCCAGTTAAATAGCGTACAATGAAGAGATAGAAAAAAGCAAAGTTGAACTTAAAAAGCTGACTATTGATAGAAGAAAGTAGGAGAATTTCAAATGAAGTGGAGCATACCTGAACGAATCATTGAACAAGGCAGAGTGTATGTAAATGAAAAACGCATACTTTCCATCACTCCTTTTTTAGAAAAGAAGATGTGGACTGCAGATGTGATGGGGAGTGAAATCTATCATGTGGAATTAGATGGAACTACTAGAGAAGAAGATTTTTGCGAATGTCCTTATTGGAAGGACCATGGGTACTGCAAACATACAGTTGCAGTTGAATTGGCATTAAAAGAACAAGGAGTTAGTCGCATTATAACAGCAGAAAGTGCCACGGCTATTGCGAGTGAATTGCCAGAACCTGGGCATGAATTAACCGAATCTTTTTCGCGTGTTTTTCTAAATGAAAATCGAGAAACCATGACTGCTAAATCAATAAAATCAAACCTATCTATTGAATATAAAATTGAAATCAAACCTAAACAGGCGACGATTATTCGGAACAATGAAGACCTTTTAGTTTTAAGCATTCGAGCAGGGGTTGATAAACTTTATATTGTAAAAGATGTGAATCAATTTTTAGAAAGTGCGGTTAATCAAGGAAGAATTGAGCTGAAAAGTGGAGTCACTCTTGATTTCAAACAAGTTGAGATTACAAGTGGCGATCAATTAATCTTAACGTATTTATACAAACAAGCAGTATCAAACCAAATGATGGGAGTAGGAAGTAAGGAACCAAAATCAATCTATACAAACCATCGGTACCTTGTACTATCTCCTGTTTTAGCAGAAGACACCATTAAGTTGATTCAAGAAGCAGGAAAACTTCAATTTTATGTGAAAGACCATAAATACAAAGAAGTTCTCTTTGTTGAAGAGCAATTGCCATTCTCCTTTGAATTATTTCAACATGAAAAAAACATCACACTTTACATTGACAACCAGATTGATGCTCAATTAAAAAATTACCAATGGTTTGTAGCGAATCAGGTTATTTTCCAACCTTCAAAAGAGCAACTAAGAGCCTTTCAGCCATTACAAAACTTTTTACAACGATATGATGGAAAAGAAGTTAAAATTGATTCCATTGATATGCCTGACTTTACAAGTTATGTGATGCCTTTGTTAGCTAAAATTGGAGAGGTTTCTATTGATGATGATTTAAAGGAATCTTTTATCCAGGAACCATTAAAAACGGCTATTTACTTTTCTTATCAAAAAGACAACGTTCATGCCGTTGTTGACTTTAATTACGATCACTTAACGCTTTCGACTGATCCTTCCCATAATCGCTTGGCTAAAGATGATACACAAGTGATTAGAGATAGCCAAACAGAAATGCGCATCTTAAATATACTAAAAGAATACGATTACCATCGCCTTGAAACGAGTTATTCAAAGCGTTTAGTGAGGGACGATGATTTTTATACATTATTTACTAAAGAGATTCCAACCCTTGAAATGGATGCAGAAGTTTTTGTTGATGATGTCTTAGATCAACTATTTCTAGATCAAATTGATCCAGAAACATCCATTGATGTGCAGAATGACGGTTCGCTTCTTGATGTGAAATTTGATATCAAAGGCATTACCCCAACAGAAATTGATCAGGTTTTACGTAGTTTAGTTGAAAAGAAATCTTTCCACAAGTTAGATAATGGAATGATACTATCTTTAGAAACAGAAGGTTTTAAACAAGTGAGCGACATTTTAAATGAATTGCGAATCACTAAAAATTTTCAACAAGGAAAAGTCGAATTGCCAAGTTATCGAGGCCTTGAGATTCAGGAAAAACTAGGATTAGAAGATGCGAATCGTCGTAAGTTGTCACGCAAGTTCAGAACACTTGTAGAGGATTTAAATCATCCTGATTTGTTTGAAGTTGACCTGCCTAAGAATTTGAATGCCAGCTTAAGACCCTACCAAATAACCGGTTTCAAGTGGCTCAAAATGCTTTCTAAATATGGTTTTGGTGGGATTTTAGCAGATGATATGGGGTTGGGGAAAACAATTCAAGTCATTACCTTTATCCTTTCAGAAATCGAAGAAAATAAAACCAACGATCCTTTTTTAATTGTAGCACCAGCGTCACTAAGCTACAATTGGCAACACGAACTCAAAAAATTTGCCCCTTCAATTGAAAATGTTGTTGTTGTAGGGTCAGCAGAAGAACGGAAGGAATTGATTGCCAATGCAAAAGCCAATCAAGTTTTGATTACGTCCTATCCAAGTTTTAGACAAGATGTGGAACAGTATAAAAAACAAACCTTCGGTACCTTAGTGTTAGATGAATCTCAAATGGTAAAAAACTACCATACAAAAACTGCTCAGGCGCTAAGAGAATTAACCACAAAAAAACGTTTTGCTTTAAGTGGGACACCCATCGAAAATAAAATTGAAGAGCTATGGGGTATTTTTCAATTGATCATGCCTGGATTTTTCCCAGGAATCAAACAATTCAAAACGTTGCCTTACCCACAAATAGCAAAAATGATTCAACCTTTTGTACTGAGAAGAATCAAAAAAGATGTTCTAAAAGATTTACCAGATAAAATTGAAACGGATTTATATAGCACTTTGACGAAGGAACAAAAAACCGTTTATTTAGCTTATTTACAACGAATTCAAGACAGTGTTTCAGGAATGAGCCAAGACGAATTCAAACGCAATCGAATCGAAATATTGGCTGGTTTAACTAGACTAAGACAAATTTGTTGTGATCCACGCCTATTTATTGACAATTATGAAGGACAATCAGGAAAATTAGAGCAATTAAAAGAAATGTTGCAAACTGCAAAAGAAAATGGCCAACGAGTGCTACTATTTTCACAATTTACGTCCATGCTTTCCATTATTGAAAAAGAATTAGCTGAAGCTGAATTTGAAACCTTCTATTTAAACGGTCAAACAAAACCAAAAGAACGTTTAGAAATGGTGAATCGTTTTAATGAAGGGGAAAAAGAAGTGTTCTTAATTTCATTAAAAGCTGGAGGAACAGGTCTCAATTTAACAGGTGCGGATACCGTTATTTTATATGATTTATGGTGGAATCCAGCTGTTGAAGAACAAGCTACCGGTCGAGCGCATCGTCTTGGTCAAAAAAAGGTTGTTCAAGTTTGGCGCTTGATTGCAGAAGGTACAATTGAAGAAAAAATCAATTTGTTGCAACAAGAAAAGAAAGCGTTGTTTGATCAAGTCATTACAGCAGACGGATCACCAGATCAACAATTGAACCAATTAACAGAATCGGATATCCGAGAAATTTTAAGTATTGGTGAAAATTTTTAAGATATGAGGTGTGAAAATGATTGAAAAAATCAAAAAGAATCTTGAAAAGACCTCTTATCTTGAAGATGCTGATTTAGATTGGTTGTTAGAAAATATAGGCAATCCTGTAGGAGAAATTAGAGACCAAGGTGTCTATCCATTATTTTGTTCAGTCATTAAACATCAACAAATAAAACCGAAGAAAATGAAAAAAATGTTGTTGCTACTATTGTCAAATGATTTTCTTTTTAAATCAATCGAAACGCCGATAAGTGATGCCGTCTTTTACCGTTCATTCAGTGCACTTTTAATTGCAGTATTAATTGATTCAGATGCTAAACAGCCAATTTTAACTTCAAAAGAGTTAGAAAAAGTTGTTTTAACTCTATGTGCATACTATGTAATGGAACAAGATACTCGCGGTTTTGTGACGTATAAAGGGTGGGCACATGCAATTGCCCATGGAGCGGATGTTTTTTTATCCCTCGCAGAGCACCCTCTTTTAGAGTCAGAAAATCAGTTAATCATTATGTTGACGGTGTTATCTAAACTAGAAGCTACGAAGAGTCCTCTAAATTTTGGTGAGCCAATGCGTATGATGGAAATTTTTAATCAATTATTTCAAAAAGATCCTAGTAATGAAGAACGTTTTATTCGACTAGTGACCAATTTAAACGAAAGAATAAAAAATTCACTTGAAAAAAATCAAGAAAACTACTGGATAAGATTTTATAACCTGCAACAGTTTTATAACAGCTTTCTACAAAATTCAGCAACGCCAGAAAAGGTTCGACATTTTTTAGCAAAATGAATAAAAGAAGATAGCCAACTGGCTATCTTCTTTTATTTCACTAGTTTGGTTTCAATAATTTCATCAATCAGCGCTGGAAGTTCAGTAAAGCAAGTAATTTCATAATCACAATCCCATCTACTGATAGGTTTTAGACGTTTCCGATGATTGAACCAAAGAGCATTCCAACCAGCAGCTTTTGCACCATCAACGTCATTGTCAAAATTATCACCAACATACAGTGTCTTTGAAGATTCAAAATGAAATTCTTTTGTTGCAAGATGAAAAATCTGTGGGTCCGGTTTAGCATACCCAGAGCTTTCAGAAATAATCATATTTTCGATTGGAATCCATTTTTCAAGTTGCAACTGTTTAATTTTTCGTAATTGATGATCAGTCGGACCATTCGTAATAATTCCTAAGTCTATTTCTTTATTGTTAGCTAACTTAGTCAAAATGGCTTCAGCTTCTGGTAAAAGTTGGATTTGATCCAACTCTACTTCATAAACCTCCTGAAAGGACAAGCCTTCTTCTTCTGTAATGGTAAAACCACGTTCTTTTAAGACTTCGGCAATCCGATTAAAACGCATAAAAGGTAAGGTCCATTCTCCAGAAATATACTTACAGAAAGTCTCATCGCTGTAAAAACGGAAGCGAAGATACGCATGGTGTAAATCGATTTTTTTTGCAGCCTCCGGAAAACAAATCGTCAAAGCATTATTAAACGGGGCTTGTTGATCGTAGAGTGTATCGTCAACATCAAAAACAATGGCATTAATCAAAATTAGACAAATCCTTCCATCAAGTTACTTTTTTCACACGCTTACTAGTATAGCAAAACAAACCGTATAAAAACACGGTGTTTTGTATAAAATAGAATTGAAAACGATTTTAATTAAAAAAGGATGAGGAATTTATTGGTTTTTCCTTTATTCATGAAAACAATCATTTAGTTGTTAGAAAAGCAAATAAAAACTCTTGCAACAAATCCATTGGTGTAGTACAATTATAGACGGTGTAAAACACCAATTAATTTCACACCTTAAAGGATGTAAAGGAATGGTGCTTGAGTATCTCAAGTCTCCTTACAGTTGAATTTGAGGGAGGAAAATAAAAAACCATATTGGAGGAAATTTATCATGGCAGTAATCTCAATGAAACAATTGCTTGAAGCCGGTGTACATTTTGGTCACCAAACACGTCGTTGGAACCCAAAAATGAAACGCTACATTTTCACAGAAAGAAACGGAATCTACATTATTGATTTACAAAAAACTGTTAAATTAGTAGACGAAGCTTACAACTACATGAAAAATGTTGCTGAAGACGGCGGAATCGCTTTATTCGTAGGAACTAAAAAACAAGCTCAAGAAGCTGTTAAAGACGAAGCAATTCGTTCAGGTCAATACTTTGTAAACCACCGTTGGTTAGGTGGAACATTAACTAACTGGGATACAATCCAAAAACGTATCAAACGTTTGAAAGAAATCAACAAAATGGAAGCAGACGGAACTTTTGAAGTCCTTCCTAAAAAAGAAGTTGGAATCTTAAACAAACAACGCGAACGTTTAGAAAAATTCTTAGGCGGTATCCAAGATATGCCAAGAATTCCAGATGTAATGTTTATTGTTGATCCTCGTAAAGAACGTATTGCTGTTCAAGAAGCTCACAAATTAAACATTCCTATCGTAGGTATTGTTGATACAAACTGTGATCCTGATGAGATTGATGTTGTAATTCCAGCGAATGATGACGCAATCCGTGCCGTTAAATTATTGACAGCTAAAATGGCTGACGCAATGATCGAAGGACGTCAAGGTGAAGATGAAATCGTTGAAGAAACTTTTGTTGCTGAAACAACAGAAGCTAGTACTGAAACTGCATCAATCGAAGAAATCGTTGAAGTAGTTGAAGGCGACAACGCTGAATAATCAACCAATATAAAAATCTTTAGGCTGTCTCCAGTAAAAGAGAAGTGAGTAGCGACTTTTTACGAAGCGGCGTCATTTCCTTTTCAAGAGACGGCCTATTTTTTCTGTATAGGATAAAACCTACTGAAAAACTAAAGACAACTACACCTAAACCTAGGAGGAAAATAAAATGACACAAGTAACTGCACAATTAGTAAAAAAATTACGTGATATGACCGGCGTTGGTATGATGGATGCTAAAAAAGCTTTAGTAGCTGTAGAAGGTGACATCGACAAAGCAATTGATCACTTAAGAGAAAACGGAATGGCGAAAGCTGCTAAAAAAGCAGACCGCGTTGCAGCTGAAGGTTTAGCTAGCGTTTATGTTGAAGGAAACAATGCAGCAATCGTTGAAATTAACTCAGAAACAGATTTCGTTTCAAAAAATGAACAATTCCAAACATTAGTTGCTGAAGTAACTCGCCAAGTAGTTGAAGCAAACCCAGCTAACATGGAAGAAGCGTTAGAAATCAAAACTGCTAACGGAACAATTGGTTCAGAAATCATGGAAGCAAACACTGTTATCGGTGAAAAAATTAGCTTCCGTCGTTTTGAACGCGTAACTAAAGATGACAATGCTGCATTTGGCGCATACTTACACATGGGTGGACGTATCGCTGTTTTAGTTCTTTTAGATGGAACAACAGATGAAGAAGTTGCTCGTGACGTTGCTATGCACATCGCTGCAATCAATCCTAAATATGTTTCTCGCGATCAAGTTTCTCAAGAAGAAATTGCTCACGAAACAAAAGTTTTAACTGAACAAGCACTTAATGAAGGCAAACCAGCTAACATTGTTGAAAAAATGATTCAAGGTCGTTTAAACAAATATCTTGCTGAAATTAGCTTAGTTGACCAATCATTTGTTAAAAACCCAGATCAAACTGTCGGTGAATTCGTAGCTTCAAAAGGCGCTACAGTGAAATCATTTGTACGTTTTGAAGTTGGAGAAGGTATTGAAAAACGTGAAGATAACTTTGTTGATGAAGTTATGAGTCAAGTGAATAAATAAACCTTAGGCGTATTATGTAGAAGGGAACGCATCAGTTAATGAGCGCTCCCTTTTTTCTTGCAGTTATGGTAAAATAAGACTAGAGTAGCATAGTTAATGGAGGGAATTAAAATATGGATCAACCAAAATATAAACGCGTAGTATTAAAAGTTAGTGGAGAAGCACTTGCTGGCGAAGATGGTTTTGGAATTAAACCTCCAACCATCAAAGAGATTGCAAAAGAAATCAAAGAAGTACATGATCTAGGTGTTGAAATTGCAATCGTCGTTGGTGGAGGAAATATTTGGCGTGGACAAGTTGGTTCTCAAATGGGAATGGAACGCGCTCAAGCAGACTACATGGGGATGCTTGCAACAGTGATGAATGCATTAGCATTACAAGATAACCTTGAAAATGTAGGTGTGCCAACACGAGTTCAAACATCTATTGAAATGCGTCAAATCGCTGAACCATACATCAGAAGAAAAGCAGTTCGTCATTTAGAAAAAGGACGTGTTGTCATTTTTGCTGGTGGGACGGGAAATCCATATTTTTCTACCGATACAACTGCAGCTTTACGCGCAGCTGAAATTGATGCAGATGTTATTTTAATGGCGAAAAACAATGTAGACGGAGTTTATTCAGCTGATCCTAAATTAGACATTACAGCTGTTAAATTTGAAGAATTAACACATTTAGAAATTATCAACAAAGGCTTGCAAGTAATGGATACAACTGCAAGTTCGTTAAGCATGGACAATGACATTCCTTTAGTAGTCTTCAACTTAAATGAAGCAGGCAATATTAAACGTGTTGCACTAGGTGAATGCATTGGAACTACAGTAAGGGGGAAGTAACATATGAGTGAAGCAATTTTACAAGCGACAAAAGAAAAAATGACAAAAACTGAGCAATCATTACAACGCGAACTAGGTACAATTCGTGCGGGTCGTGCGAACGCTAGCATCTTAGACCGTATTCAAGTTGATTATTATGGTGCGCCAACGCCCTTAAATCAAATGGCTTCTATCACGATTCCAGAAGCGCGTGTATTAATGATTACACCTTTTGATAAAACAATTATTCAAGATATTGAAAAATCATTGATGCAAAGCGATATCGGAATTAGCCCAGCAAATGACGGAAATGTGATTCGTTTAGTTATTCCAATGCTAACAGAAGAACGCCGTAAAGAATTAGCAAAACGCGTTAAAAAAGAAGCTGAAGGTGCAAAAGTAATCACTCGTAATATTCGTCGTGATGCAATTGAAGACTTGAAAAAAGCTGAGAAAAACAAAGAAATGACTGAAGATGATTTACGTAATTACGAAACTAAAGTACAAAAATTAACAGATGAAAGTGTTAAAAATATTGATGCAATCGCTGCTGAAAAAGAAAAAGAAATTTTAGAAGGTTAATTAATTACAGAAAAAACAGAGAGAACTCACTTCTTTCTGTTTTTTTTTATTAAAAAACAGATAAATAGTTATGCTGCTAAGCAACTTTTTTTGGGCATGATTTTATTGTTAAAAAAAGTAGCAATTAAAGAATAAGTGGGATAAAAACCGATTTATTATCATAAATATGCAAAGAAAATCTTTATTTTTCGCAAAATTAATAGGAAAGTTCCCAACTTTTTGCTACAATAGATAGAGCTAAAGAAAGAAATTGGAGGGAACTGCTTGAGAAGTTTATTTAATAGAAAAGGAAGAAAAGATTCTCCAACAAATGAAGCTCCTTTTCAACCAAATGAAGCAATCCCAAACCATATTGCAATTATTATGGATGGGAATGGACGTTGGGCTCAAAAAAAATTCTTACCGCGAGTTGCAGGACACCGTGAAGGAATGAATACTGTAAAAAAAATAACAAAACATGCCAGTAAATTAGGAGTAAAAGTATTAACGCTTTATGCTTTTTCTACTGAAAATTGGAAAAGACCAAATGATGAAGTGAATTTTTTAATGCAATTGCCAGTTGATTTTTTTGATACATTTGTTCCTGATTTAATCGAAGAAAATGTGCAAGTAAATGTGATGGGATTTATTGATGAATTGCCAGCACACACGAAAAAAGCAGTTGAAAATGCGATTCGAGATACAAAAGACAATACAGGAATGATTTTAAATTTTGCATTAAATTATGGTAGCCGTAGTGAGTTGATTGAAGCGACTAAAAAAATGGCAGAAAAAGTACAGCAAAATGAAATAACGCTTGATGAAATTAACGAAGAAACATTTGAAAAAGAATTAATGACCTCTTCTTTAGGTGAGTTTCAAGAACCTGATTTACTTGTTCGTACCAGCGGAGAAGAAAGAATCAGTAATTTCTTACTGTGGCAAATTGCATATAGTGAGTTTTATTTCACAAAAATATTGTGGCCTGATTTTAGTGAAGAAGTGTTAGAAAATGCGATTGGAATTTATCAAAAGCGTAATCGTCGTTTTGGTGGTTTGTAATTTGAGGAGGAATTTTTTGTGAAACAACGTGTAATTACAGCAATTGTGGCGTTGATTTTCTTTATCCCAGTTTTATACGTTGGTTCGTGGGTGTTAGAAATCGTTGCCGTTTTAATGGGGTTAGTTGGAATGTATGAATTGTTAAAAATGAAGGGCATTTCTATTTTTTCAATTGAGGGAATAATTGCTTCAATCGGAATGATGTTGATTTTAGTTCCAAAACAGTATTTAAACTTTATTCCACTATCTCTTTCAACGCTATTTTTATTCTATATTTGTGGGATTTTATTATTAGTTTGTACTGTTTTTTCAAAAAATTCATTTACAATTGATGATGCAGGTGTTGCGATTTTAGGCGCCTTGTATATAGGAACAGGATTTCACTACTTTATTGAAACAAGAGCAGCAGGGTTGCCCTTGTTGATGTTCGTTCTTTTTGTTGTTTGGGCAACAGATATTGGTGCTTATATGGTTGGACGTAAAATTGGAAAAACAAAGTTAGCACCTGCTATTAGTCCGAATAAAACGATTGAAGGATCATTGGGTGGAATGTTTTCGGCTATTATTGTTGCAGCTATCTATTTATTCTTTTTCCCACAGGTCTTTTCAATGGGTGTCATGTTAGCTTTGACTGTTTTGTTTTCGATCGCAGGACAATTGGGAGATTTAGTAGAATCAGCTTTTAAACGTCATTATGACGTGAAGGATTCAGGTACAATTTTACCAGGACATGGCGGTATATTAGATCGATTTGACAGTTTGTTATTTGTACTACCAATTGTTCATTTGGTGACGTTAATCTAATGTTGAAGGGAAGTGTAAAAGTAGTTATCGTTTGTGATGACTACTTTTGTTCTATATGAAAAATATTTGTTTGCTTGGAGCAACTGGGTCTGTAGGTGAAAATACAGTTGATGTTGTATTGGCTCATCCTGAAAAATTTACAATTCATACGTTTTCCTTTTTCAATAATATACGGCGCGGACGTCAATTGATTCAACTATTAAAACCAAAAATGGTGGCAGTCGGAACAAAAGACATGGCGGAACAATTAAAAATTGATTACCCTTTTGTAACCTTCACATATGGAGTAGAAGGACTCTCTGAAATTGTTGCACTGGAAGCAATTGATCTTGTATTAACAGCTGTTTCAGGTAGTGTGGGGTTATTGCCGACTTTGACTGCAATCAAAGAACGAAAACAAGTTGCTATCGCCAATAAAGAAACATTGGTAATGGCAGGTGAACTTGTGATGGAATTAGCAGCAAAATATAAAGTTCAAGTGCTTCCTGTTGATAGCGAACATTCAGCAATCTTTCAATGCTTAAATGGCGAAAAATTAACGGAGGTAGACCATTTATTGATTACAGCTTCAGGAGGTAGTTTTCGGACTAAATCACGCCAAGAGCTTGTTTCTGTAACGTTAGAAGATGCTTTAATTCATCCAAATTGGTCAATGGGACAGAAAATCACGATTGATTCAGCAACGATGATGAATAAAGGGTTGGAAGTTATTGAAGCTCATTGGTTATTTGGGCTAGATTATGATAAAATAAAAGTTGTTTTACACAAAGAAAGCATTGTTCATTCAATGGTTAGCTTTGTTGATGGAGCAGTGATGGCTCAATTAGGGGCAAGCGATATGCGAGAACCAATACAGTATGCTCTTTCTTACCCACATCGAATTGAAATGAAGGAACCAAAGCCATTTAATTTAGCAGACATTGGCGCTTTACACTTTGAAAATATGGATTTCAACCGATTTCCGTTGTTGCAATTAGCCTACACGGTTGGGAAAATGGGTGGTACAGCGCCGACCATGATGAATGCGGCTAACGAAGTAGCCGTTGCTGCATTTCTTGAGAAAAAAATTTCATTTCTTACGATTGAAGAACTTGTTGAAAAGGCCATTCAAGAAGTGCATTATAGTAAACAACCAGATTTAACTACTTTAATGGAAGTAGATAAAGAAACAAGAAAACTAGTCACCAGTTGGCTAACATAGAAGGAGCGTGTCAAATGATTACAACCATTATCACATTTATTATAGTTTTCAGTATTTTAGTTGTTGTCCATGAGTTTGGACATTACTATTTTGCTAAAAAATCGGGCATTTTAGTTCGAGAATTTGCGATTGGTTTTGGTCCTAAAATCTTTTCTTATCGAAAAAATGGAACAACCTATACTTTGCGTATTTTACCAATAGGTGGATATGTCCGTATGGCAGGTTTTGGAGAAGAAGAAACCGAAATCAAACCGGGCATGCCAGTAGGTTTAGTGATTAATTCCGACAATCTTGTTACAACTATCAATACATCTAAAAAAACGCAATTATTAAATGCTGTTCCGATGGAAGTTGTTGCCTTAGATTTAGAAAAAGAATTATTTATTGAAGGATACTTAGCGGGGAATGAAGATGAATTAATTCGTTATTCAGTATTACGCGAAGCAACAGTGATTGAAGAAGATGGTACGGAAGTACAAATCGCACCGATTGATGTTCAATTCCAATCAGCGAGTCTTCCAAAACGTATGATGACTAATTTTGCTGGCCCGATGAACAATTTTATTTTAGCGATTATTGCCTTTACGATTATGGCTTTTATGCAAGGTGGAGTCGTTTCTCATGAAAATCAATTGGGCGAAATTATGCCAAACAGCGTAGCTGCTAAAGCTGGATTAAAAGAAGGCGATAAAGTATTAGAAGTTGCTGGTAAAAAAACAACCACTTGGGTTGAAATAGCGCAAGAAATTCAAAAACATCCAGCAAAAAAAATCAATTTAAAAGTAGAAACTACAAAAGGGGAAACGAAAGTCATTTCCTTAACTCCTGAAAAACAAGACACAGGAGACGGCAAGAAAGTCGGCATGATTGGCATAAAAGCGGCAATGGATACATCCTTTATAGCTAAGATCAGCTACGGATTCACACAAACATGGTTTGTAATTGTCCAAATTTTAACAATTCTTGGGTCTATGTTTACGAAAGGTTTTTCAATCAATATGTTCTCAGGTCCGGTAGGGATTTATGCAACAACCCAACAAGTCGTTCAAACTGGCTTTTATGGTGTGTTCAATTGGCTAGCATTCTTAAGTGTCAATTTAGGAATCGTCAATTTACTACCAATTCCAGCTTTAGATGGCGGGAAGTTATTATTGAACATCATTGAGGGCATTAGAAGGAAACCGTTGGATCCTGAAAAAGAAGGAATCATTACAATGGTTGGTTTTGGTTTGTTAATGTTATTAATGGTCTTAGTAACTTGGAATGATATTCAGCGTTACTTTTTTAATTAAAGCGGTAAAGTAAATTTCAAATGAAAAATTAATGATTTTTCATTTTTATAAAAGGAGAAAAATAATGAAACAGTCAAAACTATTCGTACCTACATTAAGAGAAGTTCCAAATGATGCTGAGGTAATCAGCCACCAGATGCTATTGAGAGCGGGTTATATTAGACAAGTGTCTAGTGGTGTGTATAGTTATTTACCACTAGCAAATCTAGTTCTTGAAAAGTTAAAAACGATTATCCGTGAAGAGTTTGAAAAAATAGATGCAGTTGAGATGCTAATGCCATCACTGTTGCCCCGTGAACTTTGGGAAGAATCTGGGCGTTATGAAACGTATGGTCCCAATCTAATGAAACTAAAAGATCGTAGCCAACGCGATTTCTTATTAGGCCCAACACACGAAGAAGCTTTTACAACATTGATTCGTGACGAAATCAATTCATACAAGCGATTGCCATTATCACTTTATCAAATTCAAACAAAATTCAGAGATGAGAAACGTCCTCGTTTTGGTTTGTTAAGAGGTCGTGAATTTATCATGAACGATGCGTATTCATTCCATGATAGTGATGAAAGTCTAGACGTAGGTTACCGTCAATTTGAACAAGCGTATAACCGTATTTTTGAACGCTGTGGACTAGAATTCCGCAGCATCATTGGAGACGGTGGTGCTATGGGTGGGAAAGATTCCAAAGAATTTATGGCGATTTCTGATATTGGTGAAGATACGATTTGTTATTCTGATGCTAGTGATTATGCAGCTAACTTAGAAATGGCTACTAATTTCTATATGCGCAAAAAATCTCATGAAATCGAAAAAGAGTTAGAAAAAGTTGCAACACCAAACGTTGGTTCTGTTGAAGAAGTCGCAACATTATTAGAAGTTGAAACAAACCGTGTTATGAAGAGTATGCTATTTATTGCAGATGAAAAACCTGTTTTAGTGGTAATTCGAGGCGATCATGAAGTCAATGATGTAAAATTAAAAAACTTCCTTGGAGCAGATTTCTTGGAATTGGCAACAGATGAAGAAGCCGTTAAATGGATAGGTGCAGAATTTGGTTCAGTCGGGCCGATTAACGTCAATGAAGAGATTCGTGTGATTGCGGATCGTTATGTCCAAGATTTAGCAAATGCAGTTTGTGGCGCTAACGAAACGGGTTTCCATTACGTAAATGTCAATCCAGAACGTGACTTAACGATTGAAAGCTATGAAGATTTACGTTTTGTTATGGAAGGAGAACTTTCACCTGATGGACAAGGTGTGATTCAATTTACAAAAGGAATTGAAATCGGACATATCTTTAAATTAGGAACACGTTACAGTGAATCAATGAATGCTACTATTTTAGATGAGAATGGACGTTCAATTCCAGTGATTATGGGTTGTTACGGAATTGGTGTGAGCCGATTGCTTTCAGCAATTGTAGAACAACAAGCAGATGAAAAAGGGATTAACTGGCCACGTAACATTGCCCCATATGAAGTGCATTTAGTACCAGTCAATATGAAGGCAGAAGAACAAGTTAACTTAAGCGCTGAACTTTACACAAACCTTGAAAATGCAGGTTTATCAGTTTTAATGGATGACCGAAATGAACGTGTGGGCGTGAAATTTGCTGATTCTGATTTAATTGGAATTCCAGTTCGAATTACAGTAGGTAAAAAAGCGAATGAAGGCATTGTGGAAATTAAATTACGTAAAACAGCCGAAACGATTGAAGTGAAAAAAGAAGAATTAATTGATACCTTAAATATTCTTTTAAACACAATCTAAACAAATAAAAGCGAAATGAAGAGTGCTTCATTTTGCTTTTATTTTTAATTGTACTAAAATGAAATATCGTTTTGCTTTGAAATTTGGTACAATATTAGACGTAGTCATCAAAGATAAGCAAACAAATTAAAACCTTGTTAGCATGTAGATAAAGGAAGGGGTATCCCATGAGTTTAAATCAACAAGAATTGTTTCAAAAATTACTGGAACAAGTAGACCTACATCATGAAGCAGGCTACCGCCCTTATTTTGAAAATGCAAGTATAAAAAAAGTCACGGTGCATAAGCAATCCAAAGTTTGGCATTTCGATTTTTTATTTCAAGATATATTGCCATTTGAAGTTTACCAAAATTTGTCAGAGCGTTTGCAAATTTCATTTCGAAACATTGCCGATGTTACATTTTCAGTTGAAGCAGAACAGCCACAGCTAACGATTGAAAAACTAGAACATTATTGGCCGGAAGCCGTAAAAAAAAGCGGAGTCTCTTCCCCATTAATTAATAACTTATTTTCGAAACAATTGCCTATCATGAATGTAAAAAAAGTTCAGCTTTTTGTTGAAAATGAAGTTGTTAAAAGCCATCTGTTAAATGAATATTTGCCTCCAGTAGAAGCGGAGTATCAAAGACTTGGTTTTCCTCGCTTTAAAATCGAACCGATTATTGATGAAGTTGCGAATGCTGAAAAATTAGCTCAATTTCAAGCAAAAAAAGAAGAGGCTGATGCGCTATTAGCAATCAGAGCTTCAGAAAATTTGCAAAAAGCAGAAGAAGAGAAAAAGCGCAATAAAGATCAAAAACTGGTGAATTTGCCAAAAGGACCAATTGTTTTAGGTCGACAAATCAATGCTAAAGAAGAAGTAAAACAAATGAGTGAAATCATTGAAGAAGAGCGTCGTGTCACAATTGAAGGATACGTTTTTGACAAAGAAATTCGTGTGCTGCGCTCTGAACGTCAGATTATGATTTTAAAAATTACCGATTATACCTCTTCTTTTTCAGTTAAAATGTTTTCCAATTCCCCTGAAGACGAAGCGGCTTTTGCTGCACTACAAAAAGGAATGTGGGTTCGAGCTAGAGGGAGCGTTCAAGAAGATAGCTTTATGCGAGATTTAGTGATGAGTGCTCGTGACGTAACCGAATGGAAACACGATGCTCGTAAGGATACAGCTGCTGAAGGAGACAAGCGAGTTGAATTACATCTTCACTCAAACATGAGTCAAATGGATGCAACGAACAATATTACTGATTTAGTTGCACAAGCTGCTAAATGGGGCCAACCTGCTATAGCGATTACGGATCATGGCGGAGCGCAATCTTTCCCAGATGCTTTTCACGCGGGACAAAAACATGGTGTGAAAATTTTATATGGAATAGAAGCGAATATCGTTGATGATGGGGTTCCAATTGCATATAATCCCGATCATATTGAATTATCCGATGCAACCTATGTCGTTTTTGATGTGGAGACAACTGGATTATCAGCAGTTTACGATACCATTATTGAATTGGCAGCCGTTAAAATGTATAAAGGCAATGTTGTAGAAACCTTTGAGCAATTTATTGATCCTGGTCACCCATTGTCTCAAACGACCATTAATTTGACTGGTATTACAGACGATATGGTGAAGGGCTCTAAATCAGAAGAAGAAGTGTTAAAACTCTTTAAAGAATTTTCTGAAAATCATATTTTAGTGGCTCATAATGCGAGTTTTGATATGGGCTTCTTAAATACTAGTTACGGAAAATATGATATTCCAGAAGCTATAAATCCTGTAATTGATACATTAGAATTATCAAGATTTTTACATCCACAATTAAAAAGCCATCGTTTAAATACATTATCTAAAAAATATGGTGTTAATTTGGAGCAACATCATCGAGCAATTTATGATTCAGAATCAACGGGACAATTATGCTGGATTTTCCTCAAAGAAGCAAAAGAAGAACATAATATGCACTATCACGATGAATTAAATCTGCATATTGGTGAAGGGGATTCTTATAAACGAGCAAGACCTTTCCATGCAACAATTCTCGCGACAACGCAAGCGGGGTTAAAGAACTTATTTAAATTGGTATCAATGTCAATGGTGGATTATTTTTACCGTGTGCCTAGAATTCCAAGATCAAAATTAAATGAGTTACGAGAAGGTTTAATTATCGGATCCGCTTGTAGTCAAGGCGAAGTTTTTGAAGCCATGATGCAAAAAGGCTATGACGAAGCTAAAAATAAAGCTAAATTTTATGATTATCTAGAAGTAATGCCAAAACCAGTGTACGCGCATTTACTAGCTCAAGAGTTAGTTAAAAGTGAATCCGACTTAGAAGAGATCGTCCGAAACATGGTGAAGATGGGAGAAGAGCTAGATAAACCGGTTGTTGCGACAGGAAATGTTCATTACTTGAATGAAGAAGATGCAATTTACCGTAAAATTTTGATTCATTCCCAAGGAGGAGCAAATCCTTTGAATCGTAGTATTTTACCAGAAGTTCATTTCCGAACAACGAATGAAATGCTGACAGAATTTAGTTTTTTAGGTAAGGAAACAGCCCATCGAATTGTTGTTGAGAATACTCAAAAAGTCGCCGATATGGTAGAAGAAATGACACCAGTTAAAACGGATTTATATACGCCTAAGATTGAAGGGTCAGAAGAAGAAATTCGAAAACTAAGTTATGATGAAGCGAAAAGACTATATGGTGATCCACTTCCTGAAATTGTTGAAAAACGAATTGAAAAAGAATTGAATAGTATTATAGGAAATGGCTTCTCCGTTATTTATTTGATTTCTCAAAAATTGGTGCATAAAAGCCTGAATGACGGCTATCTAGTTGGATCACGTGGTTCTGTTGGATCTAGTTTTGTTGCAACGATGACAGGAATTACCGAGGTTAACCCGATGCCTCCTCACTATCGTTGCCCAGACTGTCAATATTCTGAATTCTTTGATGATGGTTCAGTGGGCTCAGGTTTTGATTTGCCAGAAAAACCCTGTCCAAAATGTGGGGCGAGATTATTTAAAGACGGACATGATATTCCATTTGAAACGTTCTTAGGATTCCATGGCGACAAAGTACCCGATATTGATTTAAACTTTTCTGGAGATTATCAACCTCAAGCACATAACTATACCAAAGTTCTTTTTGGCGATGAATATGTTTTTCGAGCAGGAACAATTGGTACGGTAGCAGATCGTACGGCATATGGTTTTGTAAAAGGGTATGAACGGGATATGAACTTGAATTTTCGAGCAGCAGAAATTGACCGTTTAGCCAAAGGATCTACAGGCGTCAAAAGAACAACTGGACAACATCCAGGAGGAATTATTGTTATTCCAGATTATATGGATGTTTACGACTTTACGCCAATTCAATTTCCAGCGGATGCTCAAGATTCTGAATGGAAAACGACTCATTTTGATTTCCATTCAATCCACGATAATGTATTAAAACTGGATATTTTAGGGCATGATGATCCAACGGTAATTAGAATGTTACAAGATTTATCTGGAATTGATCCAAAGACTATCCCAACCGATGATCCAGAAGTAATGAAAATATTTGGTGGACCTGAGATACTAGGCGTGACCAGTGACCAAATTGAATCCAATACCGGAACACTTGGAATTCCCGAATTTGGGACCAGATTTGTTCGAGGAATGTTGGAACAAACCAAACCAACAACGTTCACTGAATTATTACAAATTTCAGGACTATCTCATGGAACCGATGTATGGTTAGGAAATGCAGAAGAGTTGATTCGTACTCAAAACATCCCACTGTCGCAAGTAATTGGTTGTCGGGATGACATCATGGTTTATCTTATTCACAATGGATTAGATGATGGATTGGCCTTTAAAATTATGGAAAGCGTTCGTAAAGGAAAAGGTATTCCTGATGACTGGCAAAAATCAATGCGTGATGAAAAAATACCTGAATGGTATATTGATTCTTGTTTGAAAATCAAGTACATGTTCCCTAAAGCCCATGCTGCGGCCTATGTTTTAATGGCACTGCGAGTAGCCTACTACAAAGTCCATTTTCCAATTCTTTATTATGCAGCATACTTTTCTGTTCGAGCAGATGACTTCGACTTAGTGGCAATGAGCCAAGGAAAAGATGCAATCAAAGCAAAAATGAAAGAAATTATGGATAAAGGGTTAGATGCTTCAACAAAAGAAAAAAATCTATTAACGGTTTTAGAATTATGTAACGAGATGGTTGAACGAGGATTTGAATTCAAAATGATTGATTTGTATAAGTCAGATGCCAACGATTTTGTTATTGACGGAAACTCCTTAATAGCACCATTTAGAGCCGTTCCAAGTTTAGGAGCCAATGTGGCGAAACAAATTTGTATCGCAAGAGAAGAAAAGAAATTCCTTTCAAAAGAAGATTTAGCAACAAGAGGAAAGGTCTCAAAAACATTGATTGAATATATGACTGAAAATAAAGTACTAAAAGACTTACCAGATGAAAATCAATTGTCCTTGTTTGACATGTTTTAAAATAGCAGGCTAATTTTGAAAACGTGGGATGAAAAAGCCCTTTTTGTAAGATAGAACCAGTCCTATAGTTGCATTTAGCGTGAAATCGTGTTAATATAGTACTGTATTTAGATATTCTGTTGAGAGTGAGCGGCGACGCTCACTCTTTTTCGGCAGTCAGGTGAAAAGTGTCTAAAGGGAGGCGATGGATTTGAGTAATGTGGTTGATACGGTTAAAAATATTGTTCAACCAATCGTTGACGAATTTCAGTTTGAATTAGTTGACGTAGAGTTTGTAAAAGAAGGTAAAAATTGGTTTTTAAGAACCTATATCGATAAGCCAGGTGGCATTGATATCGAAGAATGTGCATTAATCAGCGAAAAAATTAGCGAACGCATGGATCAAATCGATCCAGATCCGATCCCACAAGCGTACTTCTTAGAAGTATCAAGTCCAGGAGCGGAACGTCCACTTAAAAAAGAAGCAGATTATCAAAATGCAATTGGCTCTTATATCAATATTTCATTATACGAACCAGTTGAAGGTCAAAAAGTATACGAAGGCACGTTAAAAGAATTAACAGAAGAAACCTTAACCTTAACGATTCGTATCAAAACAAGAGAAAAAGAGATAGAATTTAATCGTAAAAAAATTGCAAAGGCTCGATTAGCAATTAAGTTCTAAACTTATTGATAATGAGAGAAGATAGGAGAGAAATCACAAATGAGCAAAGAAATGTTAAATGCTCTTGATGCTTTAGAGACCGAAAAAGGAATTGCTAAAGAAATTGTCATTGACGCACTAGAAGCTGCTTTAGTTTCTGCATATAAACGTAATTATGGTCAAGCCCAAAACGTGGAAGTTGAATTTGATATGAAAAAAGGAAACATTCACGTATACGCTGTAAAAGAAGTCGTTGATGTCGTTTTTGACTCACGCTTAGAAGTGAGTATTCAAGACGCAATGGAAGTAAATGCAGCTTATGAAGTTGGCGATCATATTCGTTTTGAAGTAACCCCTAAAGACTTCGGTCGTATTGCAGCTCAAACTGCGAAGCAAGTAATTATGCAACGCGTTCGAGAAGCGGAAAGAAGCATTATCTATAATGAATTTGTAGCTTATGAAAATGACATTATGCAAGGAATCGTAGAACGTCAAGATAACCGTTACATTTACGTGAATCTTGGCAAAATCGAAGCGGTTCTTTCAAAACAAGAGCAAATCCCGAATGAAGTATACAAACCACACGATCGTATTAAAGTTTATGTGACGAAGGTAGAAAACACTTCAAAAGGACCTCAAATTTTTGTAAGTCGTAGCCACCCTGATTTATTAAAACGCTTATTTGAACAAGAAGTACCTGAAATTTACGATGGAACCGTTGAGATTGTATCTATTGCAAGAGAAGCAGGCGACCGTGCAAAAGTTGCCGTGATGTCTCGTGAAGAAAATATTGATCCAGTAGGTACCTGTGTAGGACCTAAAGGACAACGTGTCCAAGCTATCGTAAATGAATTAAAAGGCGAAAATATGGATATCGTTGAGTACAATGAAGATCCAGCAGTTTATATCGCAAATGCGTTAAACCCAGCACAAGTCGTTAGTGTAACTTTCAATGAAGCAGCAGGTAGTTGCGTTGTTGTAGTTCCTGACTATCAATTGTCATTAGCTATTGGTAAACGTGGGCAAAATGCTCGTTTAGCCGCTAAATTAACTGGCTTTAAAATTGATATCAAATCAGAATCTGATATGAAAGCCTTAGAACTTGCAAAAGAAGAAGCTGAATTAGAAGAAGCCGCAGATTATGCAGAAGCAGTTGAAGCAGTTGACCAAGATATGGAAGCTGTGGATGTTGAAGAAGTGATTGAAAATATCGAAGATTTAGATGGAATCGAAGAAGTCTCTGAATTAGATTCAGAAGTGGAAGAAAATATTTTAAATCCTGAAGATGCTGAAAGCATGATTGAATTAGGTGAAGAGCGAGCTGGACACGAAGAATAAAAAGAGGTGATTAGATGCAAAAGCGAAAAATTCCAATGCGCAAATGTGTTGTAACAAACGAAATGAAACCTAAGAAAGAAATGATTCGGATTGTTAGAAACAAAGAAGGACTAGTTTCCATTGATCCAACTGGAAAACTACCTGGCCGTGGTGCTTATGTTTCTATTGAACCAACAGTTGTTCAAAAGGCTTGGGATAAGCGAGTGCTAGATCGACAAATAAATGCAACGATTACGGAGGAGTTCTATCAAGAACTACTTGATTATGTTACTCACCAGAAAGCACGGATGAGCCTATGATAACAAACGATCAAAAAATCTTAAATCTTTTAGGAATGGCTCAACGAGCTGGAAAACTTGTTACCGGAGAAGATTTAAGTTTGAAAGAGATTCGAAACGAACAAGCGAAATTAGTAATTGTGGCAACTGACGCCAGTGAAAATACAATCAAAAAAATATCAGACAAATGTCAATACTATGAAATTCCAGTTGCAGTGCGTTTCACGAAAGCTGAAATTAGCCATGCAATTGGTAAAGAACGGACAATTTCAACCATTATGGATAATGGTTTTGCCAAAAAATTTCGTGAATTACTATCAATTTAATTGGAGGGTGATTACATGGGGAAAAAACGTGTCTACGAATACGCCAAGGAACACGACGTGTCAAGTAAACGTGTGATTGAAAAAGCAAAAGAACTAGGCTTTGACTACAACAGCCATATGTCTTCTATGGAAGACAGTCAAGTTCAAAAATTAAACCAAAGTTTTGCTTCTAAAAAAGAGCATGTAGCTCCTAAAAGCAGTCAAAATGAAGTTAAACAAAAAACAAATCGTTCACCTAAAAGTGACGTAGGAGGTACTACTACGAACTCAAAAGACAATAAACAGCAACGTCCAGCAACAACAAGTGGACCGAAGACTGGAAATCAGACAACACAAGCAAAATCAACGAATCGCCCTGCGACTCAAAGCAAACCAAGTCAATCAACATCAGCTCGTCCAGCTCAAAGTGGCACAGCAAACCGTTCACAAAGCAACAGCGGAAGTGCTAACGCTCGTCCACAAACGACTGGCACAGGAACTACACGTCCGCAATCAAACGGACCTGCAGCAAGTAACAATCGCGGTGGTCAAAGTAGCAACAATCGTGGTGGTCAAGGTGGAAACCGTGGCGGCTATAATAGCTACAACAACCGCAATAATTTCAGAAAACGTAAAGGGAAACGTGGCGAAACTAAACCAGTAGCACCGCCAGTACCTCGTAAATTTAAAGAATTACCAGAAGTTCTTGTTTATTCAGATGGAATGACAGTGGCAGAATTATCTAAAAAAATCTACCGTGAACCAGCTGAAATTATTAAAAAATTATTCTTGTTAGGCGTAATGGCAACATTAAACCAAGCTTTAAGCAAAGACGCAATCGAATTACTAGCTGCTGATTACGGAATTGAAGCAGAAGAAAAAATTGAATTGGATGTTTCTGATCTAGATGTTTACTTTGAACAAGAAGTAAACGAAGAAGCGCTAGTAACGCGTCCACCAGTAGTTACAATTATGGGGCACGTTGACCATGGTAAAACAACTTTATTAGATTCATTAAGAAATTCAAAAGTAAGTTTAGGTGAAGCAGGCGGAATCACGCAGCATATCGGAGCTTATCAAATTGATTTTGATGGCAAACCAATTACGTTCTTAGATACACCAGGACATGCGGCATTTACTACAATGCGTGCTCGTGGAGCAGGTATTACAGATATTACCGTACTAGTAGTAGCTGCAGATGATGGCGTTATGCCACAAACAATTGAAGCGATTAACCATGCTAAAGCGGCTGAAGTTCCAATTATTGTTGCAGTAAACAAAATTGATAAACCAGCAGCAAACGCTGAAAAAGTGATGCAAGAATTAACTGAATATGGTTTAATTCCTGAAGCATGGGGTGGCGATACGATTTTCGTTGAAATTTCAGCTAAATTCGGTCAAAATATCAATGAATTGTTAGAAATGATTCTGTTAGTAGCAGAAGTCCAAGAATTAAAAGCTGATCCAACTCGTTTAGCACTTGGAACAGTGATTGAAGCTCGTCTAGATAAGAGCAAAGGTCCAGTTGCAACCTTATTAGTTCAAGAAGGAACGCTACATGTTGGAGATCCAATCGTAGTTGGGAGCACGTTTGGCCGTGTCCGTGTAATGGCAAATGAAATTGGTCGTCGTGTTAAAACGGCAGGACCAGCAGCACCTGTGGAAATCACTGGATTAAATAACGCACCTCAAGCAGGGGATCGTTTTGTTGTCTTTGAAGACGAGAAGACCGCTCGTGCAGCAGGTGAAGAACGTGCAAAACGTGCGATGGTTGAACAACGCTCATCAACGAACCGTGTAACCCTTGATAATTTATTCTCAAGCTTACAAGAAGGCGAATTGAAAGACGTTAATGTTATCATCAAAGCAGATGTACAAGGTTCAGTTGAAGCGTTAGCAGCAAGTTTACAAAAAATTGAAGTTGAAGGTGTCCGTGTTAAAATTATCCATACAGCGGTTGGAGCTATCAATGAGAGTGATATCACATTGGCTGCAGCAAGTAACGCGATTGTCATTGGATTTAACGTTCGTCCGACAACTCAAGCAAAACAACAAGCAGAGCAAGAAGAAGTAGATATTCGATTACACCGTATTATTTACAACGCAATTGATGAAATTGAAACAGCAATGAAAGGGATGTTAGATCCTGAATACGAAGAAGAAATCACTGGACAAGCAGTTGTTCGTGAAACCTTCAAAGTATCAAAAGTTGGTGTTATTGCTGGGGGTTATGTAACGGATGGTTTCATTACTCGTAACAGCAGTGTTCGTTTAATTCGTGATAGCATTGTTATTTTTGAAGGCGAATTGGCAAGTTTGAAACGCTTTAAAGATGATGCAAAAGAAGTTAAATTAGGATATGAATGTGGCTTTATGATTAAAGATTTCAATGATTTAAGAGTAGACGATGTAGTGGAAGCTTATCGTATGGTGGAAATCAAACGTAAATAATCAAATAGCTTCATTCAGCAGAAAGAAGGGCTATTATGGCAAATTTTAGAGTTGGTCGTGTTACCCAAGAAGTACAACGTGAGGTAAATGATATCTTAAAGAAAAAAGTGAGAGACCCTCGCGTTCAAGATGTTACCATTACGGATGTACGTGTAACTGGGGATTTACAACAAGCAACCATTTATTACAGCATTTTATCTGATAAAGCAAGTGATCTTGAAAAAGCACAATTAGGGCTTGAAAAAGCTTCTGGCTTAATCAGAAAAGAATTAGGGCATCGTTTAACATTGTACAAAACACCAGAAATCATGTTTGAACGTGATGAATCAGTGGCATATGGCAATCGCATCGATGAACTATTGCGTAATTTAAATAAAGACTAAAAAAAAACTAAGATTAGTTTAGGCTAATCTTAGTTTTTTTACTGTTTAATATTTGTTATAATAGCTATACACTAACAATCAAAAGGAGCAAAAATAATGAATGTAGTTTCATATTTAGGTACAAATACGCCTTTAACTCTTTCAAATACTGGAAATCAAGAAGTGGTTGCCATGATTGCCAGAGATACACTAGAAGCAGGGGTTACCGATGAAATGGTTTTAGATTATTTAAAAGAAGAAACGCAAAATCCAGAACTAACAATGAAGCAAATTTTATTCTATGACACAGAAGCCGAAATTATGGGAGGCTTTGAAATTTTGAGAGAAGTGGAAGATCAAGATCTTTTGAAGCATTTTTCAACGTCATATGTATACGAAACAACGGATTTTCCAGTTTGGGAACCTATCGAAGACGATCCTGATTTAGAAAGTTATCCGCAAGAACAGATTGTACAATATAAACAAATGATGGATGAAGCAAGGGCAGTGAATAAGGCACAACAAGTGGGCTTTTTGAAAATTCTTACTAAGTGTTTCACTGAAACAGATAAAGTTGAATTCTATACATGTGATTCAACCAAAACTAAAGAACGAGAAAAAAATCGCCGTTTAGAAAAATGGGCGACGATTCAACAAAATAAACGCTTATTGGATAGCCAAGAACAAGAGTTTTTATTGATTGAAAAAGAATAATAAATAAGGTCAAGTTAAGGAGATTTCCCTAACTTGACCTTTTAATTATCGATTAAATTAAATCGTTTCATACATAATAGAAAAAGCATCTCGTCCAGCATGAGTCATAATACTTGGACTAGCATAATTAATGGCATAGTCAGCATGTGGAAAATGTGTTTTTAAATTTTCAATTAAGCTTACTGTAAAAGGAGTCAAACCAATATGTGTAATCCCGATGGCTTTAATGCCACTTGTTTGTTTCATTTCATCGATTAACTTATCCATCCTTTTTTGGATAGAACGCATACCGCGTCCTTTAGTGTCCGGTTCTAACCCAGTATCAGTTAAGCGCAACAAGAGTTTCATATTTAAAAAGCTGGATATTTTTCCAATTGTAGGGCTAATTCGACCACCTTTGATGAGGTTTTCAAGGTTTACCACACAAATATACAGCACGGTTTTATGTTTGATTTCATTCATTTTTTCAAGAATTGTTTCCATTGAGGCGCCCTCTTTAGCTAATTTAGCAGCAGCTAACACTTGAAAGGCCATAGCGCGATCAATAAACTGGCAGTCAATGACAGAAACGTCTGTATGGGATAAATGAGAAGCTTGGTGAGCCGCTTGAACAGTGCCACTTAAGTGCTCTGTCAAGTGAATGGATAAGACTTGGCTGCCATCTGCTCCTAATTCATTATAAGTGTCAACAAAGCGTCCGATTGGAGGTTGTGACGTTTTTGGAAGGGTAGGGCTTTCATTCATTTTTTCTAAGAATTCTGATTTTGTAATTGTTTCATCATCAATGTAAACAACGCTATCAATCATAGCGGACAATGGCACTACAGTGATATTATAGGTTTCAATTTCTTCTTTTGATAGTTGAACTGTAGAGTCCGTTACAATCTTAATGTTTTTCATTTAGTTGCCTCCTTAAATAGAGTAGCTTTTATGAAAATGCTACCATCTTAAGAATACCAAATTTCACTTTAAAAAGACATCCATTTTGAAAAATTTTGTAGAAACCTAATAAATAACCAAAGAAAAATCAAGAATAGTAGATTCTTTTATTTTCTTAACTATGTTATAATAGCGTGGTTATGAAACAAGAAAGTTGGGTTGCAAATGGACGGAATTCTTCCACTTTGGAAAGAGCGTGGCATGACAAGCCATGATTGCGTTTTTAAGTTAAGAAAAATTTTAAATACAAAAAAAATAGGCCACACAGGAACGCTTGATCCAGACGTAGACGGTGTTTTGCCAATATGTGTTGGAAAAGCAACTAAAGTTGTTGAATATATGATGGAAACGGGAAAAGCATATGTAGGAGAAATTACTTTAGGGTATTCAACTACTACAGAAGATGTCAGTGGTGAGAGGGTTGAAGTAAAAAAAGTAACTAAAGCCCCTACAATTGAAGAAATTGATCACCAAATGAAAAACATGGAAGGTACAATCATTCAAGTCCCTCCCATGTTTTCGGCAGTCAAAGTAAATGGCAAGCGCCTATATGAATACGCACGAAACGGTGAAACAGTAGAACGACCTAAAAGAAAAGCTGAGATCAACTCTTTTATACGAACTAGCGAACCTATTTTTAATGAGGATGCTGGAACAGTAAAATGGCGATTTGAAGTAGCTTGTGGCAAGGGGACGTATGTCCGAACGTTAGCTGTTGATTTAGGTGAGGCACTAGGTTACCCTGCACATATGTCTGATTTAACCCGTATTCTAAGTGGAACATTTAAAGCAAGTGATTGTTTGACTTTGGAACAAGTAGCCGAAGCAATGAAAGCGGAGAGTATTCAGAAAAAGCTCTTCCCATTAGAATTTGGTTTGAAAGAATTTGAAACAATGGAAGTCTCAGATGAATTGTGGCAAAAGGTGAAGAACGGAGTCCCACTTCCTAAGAGCCTGTTCAATACCTACAGTCGCTTCCCAGTCGTGATGATGTATCAAGGGCAAGCAACAAGCTTGTATGACGTTCATCCTACTAAACCACAATTAGTAAAACCAACAAAAGTCTTACGAAATCAATAGATTAAAGGGGTTCTTTTTTATGAAAGTTGTCAATATCCATCATCCGTACCAATCAAATCAAATTCCAACAGATGATGTTGTTTTAGCCTTAGGTTTTTTTGATGGAGTCCATTTAGGGCATCAAGAAGTCATTGCAACAGCAAAAAAAATCGCGAAGAAAAAAAATCTAAAATTAGCGTTAATGACATTTAATCAGCATCCTTCGATTGTATTTCAAAAAATTGATCCCGATCAAATGAAATACTTGTCTACAATTAAGAGAAAAGAAGAATTAATGGCTGCACAAGGCGTTGATATTCTTTATGTAATTGAATTTACTTCAGCTTTTGCCAGTTTATCGCCAATTGAATTTGTAAACCAGTATATGGTGGATTTACATGCTAAAGTGGTTGTTGCAGGATTTGATTATACCTATGGACCAAAAGATACAGCTAATATGGAACAATTGCCACGTTATGCAGACAAACGTTTCGAAGTGGTTACAGTTGAAAAGCAGGAAACCGCTGATGAAAAAATTAGTTCTACCCGTATTCGAAAAGAATTAGCAGCTGGAAATATGAAAACCGCAAATGAATTACTAGGCTATGCCTATGAAGTTCCTGGAAGAGTCGTTCACGGAGATGCGAGAGGACGATTACTAGGATTTCCTACAGCAAATATTGAAGTAGACGCAGGTGTACGTTTGCCAAGAGTCGGCGTGTATGCGGTGAAAATTAAAGTGGGCAACCAATGGCATCTAGGCATGGCTTCGATTGGCTATAACGTGACCTTTGGTGACAATCGAGACATGACGGTTGAGGTCTATATTTTAGATTTCAATGAAGATATCTATGGAGAACGTGTTTCTGTTTCGTGGCACCATTATTTAAGAGATGAATTAAAATTCGATTCTGTTGTCGAATTGATTGCACAATTAAAGCAAGATGAAGTAGACACAACCGTTTACTTTAACAACGAAAAATAAAAGCGAGGAAAGGATCGTGAACTCATGACAGCAACCTATATTCATATTCCTTTTTGTGAGCATATTTGTTTTTACTGTGACTTTAATAAGGTCTTTTTAGAAGGACAACCAGTAGACGAATATGTCGATATGCTTTTAAGAGAAATGCAGTTAACAATGGCTCAAACACCAGATGAAAAAATTGAGACCATATATGTGGGTGGCGGTACACCGACCACATTGAATGAAAAGCAGTTAGATCGATTGTTAACAGGAATGAAAAAAATTCTACCTTTCCAACTAGGAAATGAATTTACTTTTGAAGCAAATCCCGGAGATTTATCCGTTGAAAAATTAAAAGTCTTACACGATCATGGCGTGAATCGTCTCAGTATGGGAGTCCAGTCTTTCAATGATGATTTGCTAAAGAAAATCGGTCGTATTCATAAAGTAAAAGATGTCTACCAATCAATTGCGAATGCGCGACAAGTGGGTTTTGAAAATATTAGCATTGATTTAATTTACCGATTGCCAGGACAAACAGAAGCGGACTTCAAGAACAGCTTAGTAAAAGCACTGGAATTAGAACTGCCCCATTACTCTACGTATTCATTGATTTTAGAAAATAAAACCATTTTTTACAATTTGATGCGACAAGGGAAATTGCCTTTGCCAACGGAAGATGAAGAGGCAAATATGTATCAAATGGCCATTGATTTAATGGCTGAAAAAGGGCGCAAGCAGTATGAAATAAGCAACTATGCTTTACCAGGATTTGAATCTCAGCATAATCTGATTTATTGGAAAAATGAAAAATATTATGGGTTTGGTGCAGGCGCTCATGGCTATTTAGGAGGGCACCGTTATCAAAACAACGGACCAATTCAACAGTATTTAGAACCCCTTAGAGAAAATCGGTTGCCTATCTTAAGAACCCAACAATTATCGATAGAAGAAAAAATTGAAGAAGAAATGTTTTTAGGGTTGAGAAAACTAGAAGGCGTTTCAATTCAACATTTTTTTGATAAATTTCAGGTGCCTATTTTTGAAGTCTATCAAGAGGTTATCAATAGCCTTGTGACAGATGGATTGCTTGAAGTTACCCCTGATAAAATTCGCTTAACAGAAAAAGGGAAATTTTTAGGAAATGAAGTTTTCCAAGCCTTTTTATTAAGTAGCCCCAAATAAAAATAACGACTAAAACTTACCTGAATCAGGGAGTTTTAGTTTTTTTTTGCCTCAGAGTATCAACTCATTAAAAAATGTCAATTCTTGTTATTTCTATTTTAACGAGTTAAGATAAGGAAGAATCTATGAGTAGGGGGGCTTAGGAATGAAAACAGCAATTGAACTTCAATTTGTATTTAATATCGGGAACAATTTACCATTGCTTCATTGTGGAAAGACGAATCTCCTTTGAGATGAGTTATTCGATAAAAAGCAGTAAATAATCATCGGCTTGCTCATCTCTAGTCATTTAAAAAAAGTAACTAGGAGATGAACAAATGTTAGTACAATTAAATTCTGTAACAAAATACTTCGATGGCAACACGATTTTAAATAAAATCAACTTTAAAATTGAGGAAGGCGAAAAAATTGGATTAGTTGGAGTCAACGGTTCAGGAAAATCAACTTTATTAAGTTTATTAATGAACGAGATGGAAGTAAGTGAAGGGTCCATTTATCGAAATCCACACCGTAAAATTGGTTTTGTTAAGCAGATGTCAGATTTGACTATGACAAATACAATCAAAGAAGAATTAACGACGGTTTTTAGTGGATTGATTCAATTGCAACAGGAAATACAGCGGCTTGAAGTTCAAATGAGCCAATCAGAAACACAAGATTTAGAGAACCTTTTAACTGAATACGGTCAAAAAACGGAATCCTTTGCAATGCTTGGTGGATATGAATTTGAAGCTAAAATTGATTCTATTATTTCAGGGATGGGATTCAATTCTTTAAAAGAAACTAAAATCCAACAATTAAGTGGTGGACAAAAGACTAAATTGTCTTTAGCCAAACAATTACTAGAAGAGCCTGATTTATTAGTGTTAGATGAACCAACCAATCACTTGGATCTAGAAGCCATTTTATGGCTGGAGAATTTCCTGTTTCAATATCGTGGCGCTATTCTAGTAGTGTCACACGACCGTTATTTCTTAGATAAATTTATTCAATCGGTTGTTGAGTTGGAAAGAAACCAAATCACTCGTTACAAAGGGAATTATTCGAGCTATGTCAGTCAAAAAGAAAAAAATGAACAACTTCATTGGTCAAGATTTAAGCAACAAGAAAAAGAAGTGAAACGTCTTGAGACATACGTTGAAAAGCATATAGTTCGAGCAACCTCAGCTAAAAGTGCTAAAAATAAACAAAAACAACTAAATCGTATCGATCGTATCGATGCTCCACTAGCTTCTTTAAAAAGTGCTTATTTAAATTTTGAAATGGAGTACCCTTCTCATAAAGCTGTTCTAGCACTTGAAAATGTTGCATTATCAGTTAAACCAAATGAGTTATTACTAGAAAATGTTCAATTTAAAATAGAGCGAGGCGATCGGGTTGCTTTATTAGGAAGCAATGGAGTCGGAAAATCAACTTTGTTAAAATCAATTATTAAGGAATTGCCCTATGCTGAAGGCTCAATAAAATGGGGAGGCAATACAAAAATAGGGTACTATGACCAAGAATTTCAATCATTAACCCCTGAGTTAACTGTATTGGAAGAAATGCGTCAAACATTTCCCAAGGAAGATGATTTAACAGTTAGACAAACATTGGCTAGCCTGTTATTTACGCAAGAAAATGTTGAAAAACGAATCAAAGATTTAAGCGGTGGTGAAAAAGGAAAATTGATTTTTGCTAAATTGATGTTAGCAAAACCAAATGTTTTAATTTTAGATGAACCAACCAATCATTTAGATTTAGCAACTAAAGATATGTTGGAAAAATCATTAATTAACTTTGAAGGAACCATTTTCTTTGTATCTCATGATCGCTATTTTATCAATAAATTGGCCACTCATGTATTAGAGTTGACCCCCAAAAAAACAACAATGTATCTTGGTGATTATCAGGATTATCTTGCTAAAAAAGAGTGAAACTCCACTTAATGAAAGAAGAGAAATTAAATCTCTTCTTTTTTTATTTCTAATTACGTAAAATACGATATAATAGAAGTTAATGAACTAATGATGAAAGCTACTATATAATAATCGTTAACTTAAAAGATGAAAGAAGGCATATTTATGCAATGGTACACATTGTGTTTTTTAAAACAGGGCACTAAAGTCCTACTGCTTAATCGACAAAAAAATCCATGGATGGGGCGGTGGACTGGAGTTGGCGGGAAAATTGAAGTGGGAGAAGCGCCATTAAATTCTGCGATTCGAGAAATAAAAGAAGAAACAACAATTGACGTAAGTGAACTTTTTTATGGCGGCCAACTTCTTTGGACCGTTGATCACGAAATCACAGGTGGCTTGCATCTGTTTCTAACGGAGTTACCAGAAAACGAATATTTTTCAACACCAATCGCTACGAGAGAAGGGATTTTAGACTTTAAAGAAATTGACTGGATTCTTGATTCTAAAAATCAAGGAATGCCAGATAATATTCCATTTGTACTGAAAGATCTTTTACTCAACCGTCAAGAAAATCGCTACATGTGTTACTTTGAAAACAATCAATTTTTAAAAGTCGAAAAACAGTAAGCAAAGAGTGACAATGCTTATCCTGCTTAGTACGTAGAGCGTTCTAGGTACTAAGTAGGATTTTAACTATTTTTTGGAAAAACTCGTAAAAAAATAAGGGAATATTGTTGACAAAGTCTGACTAATTTGTTAAATTAATAAATGTATTAGCACTCGTTGTTGTTAAGTGCTAAAAAGAGGTGAACCAAATGTTAACAGAAAGACAGATCCTGATTCTCAAATCAATTATTCGATTGTATACAGATTTTGGAAATCCTGTTGGGTCTAAAACTTTGATGAATGAAGCAGGACTAGATTTTAGTTCAGCGACGATCCGTAATGAGATGGGGCGCTTAGAAGAGCTTGGTTACATTGAAAAAACACATTCTTCTTCTGGACGAATTCCGTCAATAAAGGGCTATCGTTTCTATGTGGATCATTTAGTACACCCAGACAAAGTCAATTCAAAAGATCTTGCAACCATCAAGTCATCTTTTAATTCACCTTTTCACGAATTAGATGAAATTGTTGCACAATCTGCTGAAGTTTTGTCAAACCTAACCAGTTACACGGCAATTACGTTAGGTCCTGAGTTGAAAGACAGTAAATTAACTGGTTTTCGCTTAGTTCCATTAAGTAATTTCCAAGTAATGGCCATCTTGGTAACAGATAAAGGGCACGTTGAAAATCAAATTTTTAATTTGCCAAAAAACATCAATAGTTACGAATTAGAAAAGATTGTTGCAATCTTTAATGATGAATTGATTGGATATCCTCTGGTTCTAGTTTATCAAAAACTAAAAACAGAAATTCCACAGCTGATTCAAAAGTATGTTCGTACGCCATCTGGAATTCTAGATGTATTTGATGACATCATCATGAAAGCCGCTAAAGAACGAGTCTTTGTTGGAGGTCGCATGAATATCTTAGATTTTTCAAATGCACTTGATGTCGAAAAATTTAAGTCGATCTATACACTGATGGAAAAAGATTCAGGTTTAGCCTCGCTGATTACCCAAAATCAAGAAGGAATCGAAGTCAGGATTGGGCAAGAGCTAGAGAATACCTTGTTTCAAGATTTTAGTTTAATTACAGCAACTTATAGTGTAGTGGGACATGGAACGGGAACGATTGCTCTGTTAGGACCAACGAGTATGCCGTATTCAAGAATGATTGGATTAGTCGATGCTTTTAGAAATGAGCTTTCACAGAAAATGATGGATTATTACCAAGGAATGGAAAAATAATTTAAAAAGGAGATTTTGTCGTGTCTAACAAGAAAAATGAAAGTTTCCAAGAAGAAAAATTAGATGAAGAAATCAAAGCAAGCATGGATGAAATAGATGAAGCAACTTCCGTTGAAGAACCAGAAAAGGACGAGCAAGAAACAGCTCCAGTGGATGAATTAACTGAAGCAAAAGCAGCCTTTAGTGACATGGAAGATCGCTATCTACGCATTCAAGCAGAAATGGCAAACATGCGCAAGCGTAACCAAAAAGAACGCGAAGACGCAGCGAAATACCGTTCACAAGACATTGCCAAAGAATTGTTACCAGTGATTGATAACTTGGAACGCGCGATGGCAATAGAAGTGAGTGATGAACAAGGCGAAAGCTTGAAAAAAGGTTTAGAAATGGTCATGAATACCTTTAGAACAGCCTTGAAAAGTGAAGGAATTGAAGAGATTAACCCAGTTGGTGAAAGCTTTGATCCAAATTTCCATCAAGCAGTACAGACAGTGCCGACAGAAGACGGTCAAGCAGCAGATACTGTCGTAAACGTTCTACAAAAAGGGTATATTTTGAAGGATCGCGTATTGCGTCCTGCCATGGTTATAGTGTCACAATAAGTTTTAACTAAAAAACGGAGAAGCTGATTTTTATCAGCGAATAAACTAAAAAATAACTAGTAAAGAGGGAATTTAAAATGAGTAAAATTATCGGAATCGATTTAGGAACAACAAACTCAGCAGTAGCAGTATTAGAAGGCGGAGAAGCAAAAATTATTGCAAATCCAGAAGGAAACCGCACAACACCTTCAGTAGTATCATTTAAAAACGGAGAAATCCAAGTAGGTGAAGTTGCAAAACGTCAAGCAGTAACAAACCCAAATACAATTGCTTCTATTAAACGCCATATTGGTGAAGACGGTTATACAGTTGAAGTTGAAGGTAAAAAATATACACCACAAGAAATTTCAGCTATGACGTTACAATATTTAAAAGGATTTGCTGAAGAATATCTAGGTGAAAAAGTTGAAAAGGCAGTTATTACAGTTCCAGCTTACTTCAACGATGCACAACGTCAAGCAACAAAAGACGCTGGTAAAATTGCTGGTTTAGAAGTAGAGCGTATTGTTAACGAACCAACTGCAGCAGCATTAGCTTACGGTTTAGATAAAACAGACAAAGATGAAAAAGTATTAGTATTTGACTTAGGTGGCGGTACTTTTGACGTATCTATCCTTGAATTAGGTGACGGCGTGTTTGACGTATTGTCAACAGCTGGTGACAACAAACTAGGTGGAGATGACTTTGATAACAAAATCATCGATTACATGGTTGCAGAATTCAAAAAAGACAACGGCATTGACTTATCAAACGACAAAATGGCTGTTCAACGTTTGAAAGATGCAGCTGAAAAAGCGAAAAAAGATTTATCAGGTGTAACTTCTACTCAAATCAGCTTGCCATTTATCACAGCAGGCGAAGCAGGTCCATTACACTTAGAAATGAACTTAACTCGTGCTAAATTTGATGAATTAACACATGATTTAGTAGACCGTACAAAAGGTCCAGTTCGTCAAGCTCTTAAAGATGCTGGTTTATCAGCAAGCGAAATTGATGAAGTGATCTTAGTCGGTGGATCAACTCGTATTCCAGCTGTTGTTGAAGCTGTTAAAAAAGAAACAAATCAAGAACCAAATAAATCAGTTAACCCAGATGAAGTGGTAGCAATGGGTGCAGCAATTCAAGGTGGCGTTATCACAGGTGACGTTAAAGATATCGTGTTACTTGACGTAACTCCATTATCACTTGGTATTGAAACAATGGGTGGCGTGTTCACTAAATTAATTGACCGTAACACAACAATCCCAACTTCAAAATCTCAAGTCTTCTCAACTGCAGCAGATAACCAACCAGCAGTAGATGTACACGTATTACAAGGTGAACGTCCAATGGCAGCAGATAACAAAACATTAGGTCGTTTTCAATTAACAGATATTCCAGCAGCACCACGTGGCGTTCCACAAATCGAAGTATCTTTTGATATCGATAAAAACGGTATCGTAAACGTACGTGCAAAAGACATGGGAACTGGTAAAGAACAAACCATTACAATCAAATCTTCATCAGGCTTATCAGACGACGAAATCGAACGTATGGTAAAAGACGCAGAAGCAAATGCTGAAGCAGATAAAGCTCGTAAAGAAGAAGTTGATTTACGTAATGATGTAGACCAATTGTTATTCTCAGTTGATAAAACATTAACTGAATTAGAAGGCAAAGTAGATGCTGACGAAGTTAAAAAAGCAGAAGAAGCACGCGATGAATTAAAAGCGGCTGTTGAAGCAAACGACATCGAAGCAATGAAAACAAAACGCGATGCTCTTAACGAAATCGTTCAAGCATTAACAGTTAAACTATATGAACAAGCTGCACAACAACAAGCAGAAGAAAACCCAGAAGCTGCTCAAGGTGGCGCTGATGATGTAGTTGATGCTGATTTTGAAGAAGTAGACGACAACAAATAATTTAATAAAGCTTAAAGAAGAAAAGCCAAGGCAAAATGCTTTTGGCTTTTTCTTCTAGATGTGTTATGATTTTAAACGATAGTCGGCGTATCAGTCTATTCAATCAAAAGATTATGTTTACGTAACGATGGAGGGAAAGCAATGGCAAAAAGAGATTATTATGAAGTGTTAGGTGTCGCAAAGGACGCAAATGACGCAGATATCAAAAAAGCATACCGAAAATTATCAAAACAATTTCATCCAGATATCAACCAAGAAGCTGGAGCAGAAGATAAGTTTAAGGAAATCGCAGAAGCCTATGAAGTATTAAGCGACGCTAATAAACGTGCTGCCTATGACCAATATGGACATGCAAGTACAGATCCAAACTTTGGAGCTGGTGGCGGCGGTTTTGGTGGTGGATTTGGCGGAAGTGGTTTCGGCGGTGGATTTGGCGGCGGCGGATTTGAAGATATTTTCGAATCATTCTTTGGCGGCGGCGGTCGTCAATCTAACCCAAATGCGCCTAGACAAGGTGAAGATTTACAATATACGATGAATTTAAAATTTGAAGAGGCGATTTTTGGGAAAGAATCTACCATCAAATACAATCGTGAAGATGAATGTGGAACATGTCACGGAAACGGTGCAAAACCAGGAACAGAACCCGTAACTTGTTCGAAATGTCATGGAGCCGGTTCAATTAATGTCGAACGGAACACGCCACTTGGACGCGTGATGACACGTCAAACCTGTGATGTGTGTCATGGTTCAGGAAAAGAAATCAAAGAAAAATGTCCTACATGTCATGGTTCAGGCCATGTCAAAGAAGCGCATAGCGTAAAAGTTACTGTACCAGCTGGTGTGGAAGACGGTCAACAAATGCGTTTACAAGGTCAAGGGGAAGCCGGTATCAATGGTGGACCTCATGGCGATCTTTATGTTGTCTTCCGTGTTGAAGAAAGCGACTTATTTGATCGTGATGGATCTGAAATTTTCTATGACTTGCCAATTAGCTTTGTACAAGCAGCCCTTGGCGACGAAATTGAAGTCCCAACCGTTCACGGGAAAATTAAATTAAAAGTCCCAGCGGGAACTCAAACAGGAACAAACTTCCGCCTAAAAGGTAAGGGTGCACCTAAACTGAGAGGAACCGGTACTGGAGACCAACACGTGAAAGTTCAAGTCATTACACCGAAAAACCTATCTGAGCAACAAGTTCAAGCAATGCGAGAATTTGCCAAAGCCAGTGGAATTGAAGTGAGTGAACAAGAAACCAATATTTTTGATAAAGTCAAAGATGCCTTTAAATCAGAAGGCAAGAAAAAAAGAAAATAAGAAAATGAGCTAGCCTGTTCCCTTAAGTAGTGACAGGCTGGCTTTTTTTTGAAGAAAAACGTAGCTCCAATTTGAACTTTTCTTGTATTTACTGTGTTTCATTGGTATAATTTACAATGACACTTTTTGGAATAAATAATGAAAGTAGGCACTAAATAGAATGAATAGAGATGAAATGAAACAGCGCCAATCGCAAATTCGAAATTTTTCCATCATTGCTCATATCGACCATGGAAAATCGACTTTAGCCGATCGAATTTTAGAAAAAACAAACACCGTAGCCGATCGAGATATGCAAGCGCAATTACTAGATTCAATGGATTTAGAAAGAGAACGTGGGATTACAATCAAATTAAACGCAGTTGAACTTAAATATACAGCCAAGGATGGAAACGAATATACTTTTCATCTAATAGATACACCAGGACATGTGGATTTTACTTATGAAGTTTCACGCAGTTTAGCGGCCTGTGAAGGAGCCGTATTAGTAGTTGATGCTGCACAAGGGATTGAAGCTCAAACGTTGGCTAACGTCTATTTAGCCTTAGATAACGACTTAGAAATTATCCCAGTCATCAATAAAATTGATTTACCCGCAGCGGATCCAGAACGTGTTCGTGGCGAGATTGAAGACGTAATTGGCATTGATGCCAGTGAAGCTGTTTTAGCTAGCGCAAAAGCAGGCATTGGAATCGAAGACATTCTTGAACAAATTGTAGAAAAAGTTCCTGCACCAACAGGTGATTTAGACGCACCCTTAAAAGCGCTAATTTTTGATTCAGTCTATGACTCTTATCGTGGCGTTATTTTAAACGTAAGAATTGTAGATGGCACCGTAAAACCAGGAGACAAAATCAAAATGATGAGCAATGGCGCGATCTTTGAAGTCGCTGAAGTGGGAATTTTTTCACCAAAAACCATCAAACGTGACTTTTTAATGGTTGGTGACGTTGGGTATATCACTGCCAGCATTAAAACCGTTAAAGACACTCAAGTTGGAGATACCATTACTTCTGTAGTAAATCCTGCAACAGAAGCCTTACCTGGCTATCGTAAAATGAATCCAATGGTTTACTGTGGTTTGTATCCAATTGATTCTTCTCGCTACAACGATTTACGTGAAGCTTTAGAACGTTTGCAATTAAACGATGCAGCCTTACAATTTGAAGCAGAAACATCACAAGCATTAGGCTTTGGTTTCCGTTGTGGTTTCTTAGGCTTGCTTCATATGGATGTTATTCAAGAACGTTTAGAGCGTGAATTTGATTTAGATTTAATTACAACTGCACCATCCGTTATTTATCAAGTAAACTTAACAGACGGTTCGACTCTGATCGTGGATAACCCAGCAGATATGCCAGAACCAGGTGTAATTGAAACCGTTGAAGAACCTTATGTAAAAGCAAGTATTATGGTACCAAATGAATTTGTTGGAGCCGTTATGGAAATTTCTCAACGCAAACGTGGCGAGTTTATGACCATGGATTATTTAGATGAGTACCGCGTAAATGTTGTTTATGAAATTCCTTTATCAGAGATTGTTTATGATTTCTTTGATAAATTAAAATCAAGTACCAAAGGCTATGCTTCATTAGATTACGATTTAATTGGCTACCGTCCAAGCAAACTTGTTAAGATGGATATTATGTTAAACACTGAAAAAGTCGATGCATTAAGCTTTATTGTCCATCGTGACTTTGCTTATGAACGTGGAAAAATCATTGTTGAAAAATTAAAAGCCTTAATTCCACGTCAACAATTTGAAGTGCCGATTCAAGCAGCTGTGGGACAAAAAATTCTGTCTCGTACCAATATAAAAGCCTTGCGTAAAAATGTTTTAGCCAAATGTTACGGCGGAGATATTTCACGTAAACGTAAGCTCTTGGAAAAACAAAAAGAAGGTAAGAAACGAATGAAACAAATCGGATCTGTCGAAGTTCCACAAGAAGCCTTCATGGCTGTTCTGAAAATGGACGAGGATCAACCTAAGAAGTAATAAGTGTTTGTAACCATAGTTCAAATATTGAATATATTATTTTCCCACATATTTCCCACGAGGGATTAAACTCGTGGGAATTTTTGTTTTTAAAATGAATTATCTTTAAGCATTTGTTCAAATATATCAACAGTATCTTTTTTCATTTTTTTTGTAACATGAGCGTAAGTGTCCATAGTAGTAGCAATGCGAGAATGTCCTAATCTCGTTTGTATTTCTTTAGGTTTTGCATTGTTCTCTAGTAACATCGTTGCGTGTGTGTGTCTGAATGAGTGAAAGTTGAAATCAACTCCAGTAATTTTTCTAACTTTTTCAACATTATACTTTATTGAATTTGGAGTGACGGGCTGACCATTTTCTTTCGTACATATAAAACCACCATCAAAATAATTGGATCCATAAAAGAGTTTGTTCTCAATTTGTCTTTTTTTAGAACTTTTCAAAATTTTGATTATACTATCTCCAAGCATAATTGTTCTATAAGAAGATTTAGTTTTTGGCGTTCCTAAATCAAAGTTCCCATTTTCAATCCCTATCATAATTCTTTCTACTATAAGAGTATTTTCTTCAAAATCTATGTCAGTCCATTTAAGTCCACATACTTCAGAGCGTCTTAATCCAGTTTGAAAAGAAATCATCATTGGCAAATAGAAGGGGTCACATTTAGGAACTGCACTAACAATTTTTTTAAAGTCTTCAATAGAAATAATTTTTAAATCTCCACGATCTTTCCATTCTTTAATATCATATTTAGGAACTTTTATATATCTAGTTGGATCATTACTTAAATATTGATATGGAAATACAGCCATTGTAAAAGCTTTATTTAGAACACCTTTGATGATTGATAAAGTTTGTTTGGCATATCCAGCTTCAAACTTTTCTGTTAATAAATCTTGTAGTGTGCCAGGTTTAATTGCTTTTAATTTATACATACCAATGGATGGAAAGATATGTTTATCTAAAATATTTCGATAATTTGATTGCGTATTTTTTTTTAAGTTGACCATTACATATTTTTCAAACCAAAAATTGAAGTAGTCAGTTACTGAAATATCAGATGAAGCCATAACATCACCAGATGTTTCATATTCTTTAATAGCATCACGAAGAGTCTGTAATGCTTCATCTTTAGTTTTTCCAGCGTAACGTTCAATTTGTTTTCTATCTCCACTGATATAAGCAAGATCAATTCGATAATACCAACTTTTCCCTTTTTTCCTAACAGATCCTTGCATAGGAATCCTTCCTTTCAAAGTACGGAATGTGATAAAAAAATTCACGTATTTAAGTTTATTTTTATAAATATATGGATTTTAATTGAATTTATACGAATGTATGTTCTTTTTTTGTTTAAAAGAAAAGCCCGAAGGCTAATCTTTATTGATTTACAGCAACTTCAAAAGTAGCAGTATATTTATTGTAATCTTTATCAAATTTTTCAAAAATTATTTTAACACTTCCGTCAGGTTGACTAAGTCCATAAGCCTCTTCAGCATTTTCCATAATTGCTCCAACTGGGGTAGGTTGTGGGTGAGTATTTACCCCACCAGGATAGGTACTAGCAACTTTTCTTCCTGAATCTATGACTTTTTCAGGAGTAAAATATAAATCTTGAATATCATCCTCATAACCTAAATTTTCATAAGAATAAGATACAACAACAACCTGAGCTGGATTAGATTCATCAAATTGATTTCTTTCTTCAGTAGTTGTAACGCTATTAACTTTCAATTTCCAAAGTCCGTCAACTTCCCACCATTCATCTTTGCCGAATACTTTATTTGTACTAATTTCAGCAGAGTTGCTATTTTTTGTGCTCTGTGAAGTGTTTGTATCACTCGCCTTTTGACGATCTTCATTTTGTACAGTAGAGTCACAAGCAGATAACGTGATTAAGTAAACACCAAGCAAACATAAACCAATAATTTTTTTCATTCCAACAATCTCCTTTTATGATATAATATATTTTGTATGGAAATACATTATAATAGCTCTAATCAGTTTGCAGACTGATTGGAGTTTTTTTATTTAAAAGAAAAGCCCGAAGGCTAGTCTTTTATAAATTCAATAATTCTCTCTTCTTAGCATCAAATTCAGCTTGAGTAATAATGCCTTCATCTAAATATTTTTTAAATTTCAAAAGTTCATCATCACCAACAGTTGTATTAATATTTTCTTTTTGGATTGAGTAGTAATCTAAAATAGATAGAATGTTATCTGCTTTTTCTAGAGCATCTTTGTAAATCAATGAGTTTGTTTTAGTTTTACCAATTAAAAGTTCAACATATACAACTGGGGTTTCAATGCTCTTGAGGTTAATTTTTATTTTAAAATTTTCTACAACTTTTTTTGTTTTTTTTCCACCAGTTAACGCTCCAACAACAGCTCCGACACCACCGAATGCAACAGCTCCAACTGCAGACCGTCCAAGCCCACCAGATGTAATTGTATGGTCACTTTCAACTAATTCATAACTAGATACTTGATTGAAGTCAAAAACATTAGCTGCATTTCTATACCCGCCAACTTTAAATTGTTGTTTTTCAGTGTCTACATAAAATAATTTACCGACTGTCTTATCTGCGTTGAAAGGCTTAGCTTTTACCTTTGATATAGCTTTTTCTGCTTTTTGCTGTTGAACTTTTGCAATTCGTTCTGGATCATTTTTCCAATCAATACCAGCTTCAACACCTTTTTTTGTTAACTCAACTGATTTATTTAAACTTTTTTTTGCCAATTCTTTCCAATCCACCATGATTATCCTCCTTTTATAAAAATCTTTCCATATCATAGGAAAGACCTAAACAATCTAGTATTTGATATTTCGTCATTGTATTAATATTGTTTACATTTTTGCACAGAATACTAAAAGCATACATATTAGCTTCTTTTTCAATAGCAGGAATAAAACTGCCACGAGCAACCTTTTTTAAGAAGGGGGTTGAAATACCTTTGTGGAGTCTAACATGTCCTAATTCATGTGCAATAGTGAACTTTTGTAATTCTTTTTTTAAATGTTGATTTACAACTATTGTGTTGCAACGATTATTATTTACTGTAAAACCCCAAGTGTCAGCATCTAAATCAGAATAAAGAATGTTACATCCACATAGTTTAGCAAGTCTTATAGGATCGCATGTTTCATGAAGTTTGGCCAACTTATTGACGTCTTCTTCTATAATAATGGTCATCTAATAACTTCACCTAGTTTCTGTAGTCTTTTCTAGTAAATTTCTTTTTAGCTTCTTCTTTATTCATTTCCATAGCAGTACGAAGAGCTACACGTATTCTTTCTTTTTGTTCCTCTGTTGCTGGTTCCCCATAAAAATTTAAAGAGTCTCCTGTCTCAATTCCTTCTAGTAGTTTATCAGCTTGTAGTGCTATATCTTTTTTTTCATTGTTATTAAGTTTGAAGTATTTTTCATCTTCTAATCTTCCATGTAAATAATCTAAAGAGACATTATAATAATCTGCAATTTTTTTTTGAATATCTATATCAGGCATTCTTTTGCCTTGTTCATACGATGCGTATGTTGTTTTTGCTATTCCTAAAAATTTTGCCATATCAGTTTGAGTCATTTTTGTTCTTGTTTTTCTTAGTTCAGAAATAGTTTTAGCGAACATAAGTCCACCTCCTAAAGATTATGTTACTATACAATATGCGTACTTTCACTATATAATAAAAAAAACACACAAAAAGAGTATTTACGTATTGACATAAGACGAAATGTGTACTAATATAAAAGTACGCAATATGTATTACATTTAAATGAGGTGAGAAGTTTGAAAGAATGGTTAAAAAACAAAAGAGAAGAGTCTGGTTACACACAAGAAAGTTTGTCTATTAAGCTTGGTATAGCTAAAACAACCTACGCTTCATACGAACAAGGGCATAGAAATCCGTCTGTTTATAGCGCCAAAAAAATTGCAAAAGAACTTGGATTTGATTGGACTATTTTTTTTGAAGATGTAGTACACAATTCGTATGTTAAAGAAGACTAATCCAATCATAACCCAAACCAGCTCGAACAACTAGATAGTTGAGTACGGAAAAGGAGCGATACACACATGACATTTGAAAAACTACCGCAAATGATTAAAGAAAAGCAAAAAGAGTACAAAGTTAAAAAAATGTTTGAAAAAATTGTTGAAACTATTTTCGTTGGAATAGAAAACGGAAAATCACAATCAGAAATCCCTTATAAAAAGGAAGACTTAGAAGAATTTATCGAGGAGTTGGAAGAACAACACATTCTCATATTTATTGACCCAGAAACAGAAAAAATAAAAATTGATTGGGGAACGATCGGATGACATCAAAAGTAGTGAGCATTCCACTTAAAGAAGCATCAGAAAGAAAAAATATACAACAAAATTTTATTGCAAGGGAAACTCATCGTGCTAAATCAACTATCAACGGATATTTTAATGATGTTCCAACCCCTGTTGATTCAATGGTTGAACTTGCTGCAGTAATAAACGATTCGGAACTAAGCCAACAACTAGCTTTTGAAGCATTTGGAGTATTACCTAATTTTAGATCTGATAAATACGAAGAATCAGCTTTTGCAATGGACGTTTTCCAAAGAAAAGAATCAGATGAGCGTAAAGCTATGAAGAAACAAGCAGAGTTGGCATTAACAAAACTCAACCACAAGTTAACTGAAGCAGATAAATCAGTACTTGCTGCGTATGTGAACGAATTTTTAGATGAAATTTTAATTGAGATTAAAATAGTTTCTCTTATATCAAGAAAAATTGATATTTCAACTAGTCAGTTAATCAATAAAAGAGTTCCGTACTGGATCAATGAGGAATACTTAAAATAATGAAAGAAAGGTCGGATAATATGACAAATTATCTTGTAAAGGAAGCTGCAAAAGAATTGAGATGTGGTGAAAATGTTGTAAGAAATTTAATTAAAGATGGACGAATTCGTGTAATGAAAATGCCAACACAAATTGTTCCAGATTTTGAACTTGACCGATTTAGAAAAGAAGTAGTTGCAAGTCAAGAGGATTTATCAAAATATGCTGATTTAAATTTATTTAAAGAACCAAAAGAAAATAATTTAGTAGGGATGGTTAGGCAATGACAGAAGCAATGGGTGTTTTAATCGGTTTGTTAATTGGATCAAGTTTATTAATATCATTGCATTTAAGCAATAAAGAAGAACCTGGTAAAGACAGTAAGAAAATAATTAGCGGAAGGATGATTCATAAATGACATTTGAAATTGTTGTAGCAATTTTAGCGATTATTTTATTTTTAACAGTGTTTACATCATCAGCTTGTTATGTAGGTGTTAAAGCAATTAAAGAATCGTGGAACGAACCAGATTGGGAAGAATTAGAAAAGGAGTGATTATTATGGGTGAACTTGCAGAGATGACTATAAACGGATTGCTATGTCAAGAATGCGGAGGATATTTAGAAGATTTTGAAGAACCTGGATACCCAAGAACATGTGAAGATTGCTTGGCATATGAAAAGAATAAAAAAAGACCAACTAAGGATTGCACTCCTAGTTAGTCAACTTAGAAAAAATATTATATCGAAATTATACCACGAAAAGGAGCAAATTAAAAATGAGTGAAAACACAGCAAAA
>NZ_LT992558.1:1817517-1957889 GCF_900258435.1 Carnobacterium divergens
CGAAACTCGTCGTAAAAGTATGAGTATGGTTTTCCAAAACTTCGGTTTGTTTCCAAATCGTACCATTTTAAAAAATACAGAATACGGCCTAGAAATTCAAAATATTGATAAAAGCGAACGCACACAACGTGCCAATGAAGCGTTGGATTTAGTTGGCTTAAATGGCTATGGGGAACAATACCCCGACCAATTATCAGGTGGAATGCAACAACGTGTTGGTCTTGCAAGAGCATTAGCAAATAACCCAGATATTTTATTGATGGATGAAGCCTTCTCTGCCTTAGATCCATTAAACCGAAAAGAAATGCAAAATCAATTGCTAGAATTACAAAGTACTGTTCAAAAAACAATTATTTTTATCACTCATGACTTAAATGAAGCCTTAAGAATCGGCGATCGTATTATGATTATGCGCGATGGTGCTGTTGTACAAACGGGTACTCCTGAAGATATCTTAACGAGTCCTGAAAACGACTATGTTGAGAAATTTATCGAAGATGTAGATCGCTCTAAAGTCTTTACAGCAAGCAATGTGATGATTCGCCCTTCTACTATTTTAATCGAAAAAGATGGCCCTCGTGTTGCCTTAAAACGCATGCGTGAAGAAAGCATCTCAAGTATTTTCGTTGTCAATCGTCATCGTGAGTTAATTGGAATGGTTCATGCTAAAGAAGTCTTAGACTTAATCAATGAAAAGAAAACGTCACTTGAAGAAATCATTCACCGTGACATCGTAACAACTGAACCAGATACACCTATTGCTGATTTGATGGACACTGTTTCTACGATGGCTGTTCCAATGGCCGTTATAGAAAATAACAAACTTAAAGGAATAATTGTGCGCGGTTCTGTTCTGGCTGCGTTAGCAGGAAATGAGGTACCACAACATGTCTAATATACCAATGATTCCAATCGCTGATTGGATTGACTCGCTCGTTGAAAACTTAACAAAATTTGAAGGATTCTTTAATATCATCTCTGTGATTATCGCAAGCATCGCTAGCGTTTTCCAATGGGTCTTTGATATTTTACCAATTTGGCTGTTTATTGTTCTCGTTGTAGCCTGCGTTTACTATGTTAACCGTAATGGAAAAAAATGGGGCCTCATCGCCTTTTCGCTCTTTGGTTTATTGTTTATTTGGAACCTAGGGTTTTGGCGTGATATGACTCAAACCTTAACATTAGTGTTAACGAGTAGTTTTGTTGCCTTAGTAATCGGCGTACCTCTTGGTATTTGGATGTCAAAAAGCAAAATTGCTGAAAAAATCATCCGTCCGATTCTTGACTTTATGCAAACAATGCCAGCTTTCGTTTATTTGATTCCTGCTGTTGCCTTCTTTGGTATTGGAATGGTGCCTGGGGTTGTTGCTTCTGTTATTTTTGCAATGCCTCCAACTGTTCGTATGACAAATCTAGGTATTCGCAGTGTTCCAACTGAATTAGATGAAGCTGCCGATTCCTTCGGATCTACTGGTTGGCAAAAACTCTTTAAAGTCGAGTTGCCAATTGCCAAATCAACTATTATGGCTGGGATTAACCAAAGTATCATGCTAGCTCTTTCAATGGTTGTTATTGCTTCCATGATTGGAACAATGGGACTTGGAACAAAAGTTTACTTTGCTGTTGGTCGTAATGACGCTGGTAACGGATTTACTGCTGGTTTAGCAATCGTTATTTTAGCTATCATTTTAGACCGTTTGACTCAAGCATTTACAAAAGATAAACGAACTCGCTAAGGAGGAATCAATGATGAAAAAATTAATGACGCTATTATTAGCTGCCTCCTTTTTGATTCTATTAAGTAGTTGTGCTACTGGTCTTGAACCTTATGATGCAAAAAAACCACTTGGTGAACAAATCAATTACACGATTACAGGAATCGATGCAGGTGGCGGTATTATGTCTGCAACGGATAAAGCGATTGAAGATTACAAATTAACAAATTGGCAATTGCAACCAAGCTCTTCTGCTGCCATGACAAGTACACTTGAAAAAGCAATCAAAGACAAGCGACCAATTGTTGTAACAGGTTGGACGCCTCACTGGATGTTTACTAAATATGATTTAAAATTCTTAAAAGATCCTAAAGAATCTTTCGGTACTGCTGAAAGCATCCATACGATCGTGCGCCAAGGGTTAAAAAAAGATGAACCTTCTGCTTACACGGTGCTGGATCGCTTCCACTGGACCCCTGAAGAGATGTCTGACGTGATGTTGGATGTCAACAACGGAATGGATCCTGAAAAAGCTGCTGAAAAATGGATTAAAGCAAATCCTGATGCAGTCGCTGAATGGACAAAAGGTGTTTCAAAAGTTGACAATCGTAAATTAAAATTAACTTATGTTGCTTGGGATTCTGAAATTGCTTCTACAAACGTGGTTGCTCTAGTCTTAAACCAATTAGGCTATGACACAACGATTCAGGCAATGGAAATTCAACCAATGTGGGCATCTGTTGCAACGGATGCTGCAGATGGTATGGTCGCTGCATGGTTGCCACGTACTTCTGGAGCCTTTTACAAAGATTATAAAGATAAAGTCGATGACTTAGGACCCAATCTTGAAGGAGCGCAACTTGGTTTAGTTGTTCCAACATATATGGAAAATATCAATTCGATTGAAGATTTAAAAAAATAATAAAAAGCTTGCTGCATTTCAATTAGTTTGAAATGCAGCAAGCTTTTTTTGTATAATTTAGTCAGCTTTCATTTATTTTTTCATTAGCCAACATCTCTTCAAACCATTCTAAATTCACCATATGATGAGACCTAGAATTTTCTAGCATCTTTCTAAAATAGGTTGGCAACTCCTGCTGGGTTGTAAGTGACTGTTCTAATAAATTAATTCTGTTCTTTGTTTCAGTTAGTTGCTCTTTTACAATTTCTTCAAACTTTTCGCTAGGATATTCCTCAACAAATAGCATCGCACCAAAAAATGATAGTTTAACATAATCGGTTTTTGTTCCGTACTTATGCATTAGTTTTTCAAATTCTTTCTCGCCTAATTCAGTAATTACGTAGTGCTGAGCCTCACGCGTATTTTCTGAGGCTATCGCTTCAATCCTATTAATAAGTCCTTTTTCTTCCATTTGTTGTAAATGATAATAAAACGAACCTTTAGTAAAGTTCACGATATATTTATAGTGGCGTAAATCCATAAGTGCTAAAAGTTCATAACCATACGAACCTGGATTTTGTTTTAATAGACCTAAGATAATTAATGGAATCAAAGGTAGCTCCTCCTCTTAATCTTGGAAAAGAGTTCCAAATTTTTCTTCAAATTCAGGATAACTAATCGCTCCTAACGCCATTTCCATACTTGCTAGATAGATTTTTTCCCCTTGTGTGTAGCTTCTTTTACTTAAATTTTCTAATAGCCATTCTTCATTTTCTAGAGGTTCCATTACATGTTGCTTGTTGGCAAAGGCCTCAAAGTAACGTAAACCAAAGCGACGTTGTGAAAGAGCGTTGATATGAATTCCATCAGGATTTGCTGTCAGTTCTTTTGCAGTCACAAAGTAACATTCTTCCTGCTCAAAAGCAACTTTTTGCAAGGCTTGATTGACAGCTTGGTGTTCAGTACAACTAATTCCAAAACCACTCTCCCCTAAAAAATCAGGCATGCCGCCAATCATTAATGGCAGATTAGGAGCATTAAGCTCTGTTCTAAATGCTTTGATAACATGCAATAACTTTTCATAATAATCTGAAAAACGCTCTGGAGTGCTATCGCTTTCTCCTTGGTGCCAAAGGATTCCTGTTAATTGACTATTTTCCATCGCAAATTTTGCTTGGCTAATGGCATGACGAAATAGTATTCCATCTGGATGCCATTCGTCTATTATACTGCCGCCTTCAGCGCAAGGAATTAAACCTAGTTGATCTTCTTTATTCTTCTCACACCAAGCTTCAGCGAATGAAGCTGCTAATCCAACTCCAGCAACAGGACGATCATAGTTAATTGGCTCAGTCATCATTTGCCAACGTCCATTACGAAGCATTTGGATTCTTTCGTTATAAATAGGTTGTACCTCTTTGATAAAGCCTCGTCCAGCCATATTGGATTGTCCCAACATTAAAAATGAGTGTATCATTAGTTCATTCCTTCTTTCAATCATTAGATAAATATAGTCTAATTAGACCTTCTTCGCCATTATAGTCTAATTAGACTATAAATCAAGTTCTAAACGTTTATTCTTTCTTTATTTTAATCAAAAAACTTCAGAATGGATAAATTTATATTCATTCTGAAGTCTTTTATACTTAGTCATCTTTTTTGCTGCTTTTAAGCAGAGGCCTCAATCACCCAGTCTACACTCCCACTACTATTCTCACAGGTTTGAAGAGTAATTCGTTCCCCTCCCCCAGTTCCAATCATTCGATCCCAATAATTAACACCATCAACTATTCCAACGGCGTTTTGTGTCACTTGATAGATACGCTGAATATGATAGGCTGTTGGATGATTAGCAGCATCCGTAACTATGATGATACTTCCAACCCCTAAATTCCAAATTCCTGAAAAAGCTCCTGGGTTATGACCGATAATATGGGTATTTAATCCATCTGTTCCTGATTGTACCGCAGCGCCACCCCAAGTTGATGCATTTGCCGAATTCGTATCGATATAATTTTGTCCCCCACTTTGTCCAGCATTTTCATAATGAATTGATTCACCCATTAAATTCACTGTTTTTGGTTGATATTGTCCTTCTTGAGGAACTGGTGATGGTGTTGATTCACTGTCCTCCTTTTGGTTGACTTGACTTGAAGAATGGCTAGTAGCTTGATTTTCTTTTGTTTGAGTAATCGTTGCTTGCGGTTCTTTAATTTTAGGAGCTTTATCTTTTACTGTTACTGTTTTAGTCAGAATTGTTTGATTGCCTGATTGATCTTTCACTTCATAATTCACAGGATATTTGCCTACTTTATTCCAATCAACTTTTCCTGTCTCAGTGACCTTACTAGTTAAATCGCCATCGTAATTATCTTTTGCAGTCACTAATGTCATTACGTCTATCGATTCACCTATATTCGTTATTTTATCTTCTGCACTCAAGACTGGAGGGATTTTATCAACTACTTTTATTTCTGTTATTTTATTAATTTTATTTCCGCTTTCGTCATTTGCTGAAATCGTTACATGATTGACACCTATTTTATCTATTTGATAATCAGATATTGTCGATACATTCGTAATGTCTCCATCCAAGTTATCTGTAATAGTAATTTTTTTTCCTAGTTGAAAAGGCTGATGAACTTCTACTTCATAAGAATCTTTAGCACTAATTACTGGTGGTGTTTCATCTTTTACAAGAATAGTAACTACCTCTTCATCAATCGTTTTTCCGGATTCTTTCAAAGCAACAGTTACTTTGTAATCGCCTATTTTATTCGTATTAACGGTTCCTTTTACAACACTCAATTTTAGATTTTTTTGTGAATGTTCAATTTTTATTTTGTTCAAGTTTAATTTTTGATGGTAAGGGGCTTGGATAGCATTTGAAAGTATTTCAGGATTGGTTAATTCTTTATTTACAAATAAACCTAGACCTCCAACTGAAATTGAACAACTTGTAAGTAAGAGTAAAGCAGTTTGATAAGGCATATCCAACACCTTCCATTTCCATTATTTTTTTATTTAAACAGACCATATTCTCTTTGTTATATAATACCTCTTTTTGTTATTTAATAATAATTTAATGCTCAAAAAAGACAAAAAAAAACACTAATTCAATTAAATTAGTGTTTTTTTGACTTATTTTCTTTTTTTATTACGGTAGCTTGATTCCATAATAATTGGTAAAATAACTGGTCTGCGACGAGTTTTTTCAAATAGATATTTGCTTAGAGCTTCTCTAATCTCTTGTTTTAGACGGCTCCACTCAAATTCTTTACGACTTAAATTTTCTTCAACAACTGTTCGAACAATTTCATTGCTTTCTTTAATTAAGTCTTCATTGGCTCTTACATATACAAAACCTTTTGTTGTTACATCTGGGCCTGAAATAATCTTGCCTTGTTTACGGCTAATCGTTACAACTGCAACAAAAATACCATCTTCGGATAACAATTTACGATCGCGTAATACGATATTGCCAATGTCGCCAATTCCAATTCCGTCAATCATTGTATTGCCCGCTTCAACTTGTCCAGCCATTCTCATACGTCCATCTTTATATTCCATAACATCGCCTTTACCTGGAATAAAAATGTTTTTATGAGGAATCCCAACTTCATTTGCTAATTCAGCATGAGCTGATAATAAACGGAACTGTCCTTTAACTGGAATGAAATAAGTGGGCTTCATCAAGTTAATCATCAATTGTAAATCTTTTTGTGATCCGTGACCTGAAGCTTTTAAATTATCTGAAATTTGTTTTACAGTACCACCCGCGCGGTAAATCATGTCTTCTGTTTTAGCAACCGTCGTTTCCATCGCTGTTGACGTAGTCGTTGTGATATAAATTAAATCGCCTTCTTTAATGTTCACTTGACGATGTCTGCCAAGTGCCATTTTTTGTAGGGATTGAATGGGTTCGCCTAAGTTCCCTGTTTCAAGTACGACAATTTCATTATCTGGATAATTATCGATGTCTTTGACAGGAACGATTAACTCATCACTTGGCAATTCAATTTTATTTAATTTCATTGCTGTTTTAACAATTTCTTCCAAGTCTTTACCGGTAATAAAGACTTTACGTTTTGATTTTTCAGCAGCATTTAAAACTTGTTGAACTCTTAGGATATTACTTGCAACACAGGCTGCAATAATACGACCTTCTGTATTTCTAAAGGTATCTAAAACTTCTCCGGCAATTTTCAAGTCACTTGCGTTTTCGACGGTACTTTCAGCACCTTCGGAATCACTTAGCAAAGCTAAAACATTGTTCTCGCCAATTGAGCTGATTTTTGCAAAGTTGGTTTGATACATTGGAATCGCGCTTTGATCAAATTTAAAGTCTCCTGTATAAACGATACTGCCTTCATCTGTTTTAACAGCAATACCGACAGAGTCTGGAATCGTATGGGTTGTTTTAAAGAAACTCACCACTGAATTTCCAAATTCAATCTCTGTATTTTCGTCAATAATATGATAGTCGTCAAAGCCTTTTGAAATATGATCTTTTTCAACAAAGAGTTTTGCTAAGGCAATCGTTAATTCTGTTCCAAAAACAGGAACACTGAATTTTTGTAAGAAATAAGGAAGTGCTCCGATTGCATCGGCATGTCCATGTGTTAAAAAGACACCTACAATACGGTCACTATTTTCTTCCAAATAACTAAAATCAGGAATCACAACGTCAATTCCTAGCAATTCATTTTCAGGGTAGATGAGCCCACAGTCTAAGATGTATATTTCTTCTTCCACTTCAACGATGTATAAATTTTTACCATTTTCACGAACACCGCCAAGTGCGATTATTTTAATGTCGCTCATTTTTTCACCTCTATTACTTTCTTTTATATTGTTCTTTTTAAATTTCTAATGCATTAAAAATAGCTTGCTCTTCTTCCATAGTACAAGGAATTAACGGCAATCTTAGGGAACCTACAGAAATACCTAACTGATTTAAACTCGCTTTAACGGGCGCTGGGGACGAAACGGTAAACAGGCTGTTCATTTTAGGAACAAGGTTACGATGAATTCTTGCTGCATCTGCTACTAAACCTTCTTCTAATAAACGATACATCTCTGCCATTTCATTTCCTAAGACATGACTTGCAACCGAAATAATTCCTGTTGCTCCGATACATTTAGCAGGAAACGTTAAATTATCTTCTCCAGAATAAACTAAGAAATCAGCTGGCGCCCCTTCAATAATTTCACTCATAGCATCAAGTCCGGCACATTCCTTTGTCCCAATAATTGAATCAAATTGAGCTAATCGAATCGTTGTTTTTGCATCCATTGAAATTCCAGTTCGTCCTGGAACGTTGTACATCATAATTGGCAAGTCACTTGCATTCGCAACGGCTTTGAAATGTTCATATAACCCTGCTTGACTTGGTTTGTTATAAAATGGAACCACTACTAAAGCAGCATCAATGCCTTTTATGTTTGACACTTCTTCGGTAAATGCAACGGTTTCTGCTGTATTATTCGAACCCGTTCCAGCAATAATTGGCACGCGTCCTGCCACAAATTCAACTGTTTTTTGATAAAGTGTCAATTTTTCATCATGAGTTAACGTAGGAGATTCTCCTGTAGTGCCACCAACGACTAGACCTTGGGTACCATTAGCTAAAAGATAGTCTATCAAAGCTTTTGTCTTTTCATAGTCAATGTCTCCTCTATCGTCAAATGGAGTTACCATTGCTGTCATTATGTTCGCCGTTTTGATTTCCAAAATCAATCATCCTTTCTTTCCGTTAACGAGTTCCCTTTTCTTACATCTTTACTTTAAACTTTAACTAAATCAAGTTTGTGTAAACTTTCAGCGATTTGGATTGAATTCCAAGCAGCACCTTTTAGTAAGTTATCTGATACAACCCACATATGGAAGCCTTTGTCTTCATCTAAATCTTTACGGATTCTGCCTACAAATGTCTCTTTTTTACCAACAGCTGTTAATGGCGTTGGGTAAGTTTGCGTGTCTGGATCATCTTGTAAAACCACACCAGGAGCCGTTGTGAGTTCTTGTTGAATTCCAAAAACTGTTGCTAATTCATCCTCTACTTCAAAATAAATCGATTCAGAATGTCCTGAAACAACAGGAATACGAACACAAGTAGCAGCAACTTTAATCGTTTCGTCTGCCATAATTTTTTTCGTTTCATTCATCATTTTCCACTCTTCGTAGGTATAACCCGCGTCACTAAAGACATCGATTTGAGGCAATGCATTAAAGGCGATTGGAAAATGTTTTTGATCGCCACTACAAGGTAAAATATTGGCTTCATAACCTTCTTTGTTTAACATGTGTTGCGCTTGGTCTTCCATTTCTTTGATAGCTGAAATTCCTGCTCCACTAACAGCTTGATAAGTAGAGACAATAATTCTTTTTAAACCGTATTTTTTGCGAATAGGTTCTAACGCTACCATCATTTGAATCGTTGAACAATTTGGATTTGCTATAATTCCTTGATGGGTTCTTAACGCTTCTTCATTCACTTCTGGCACAACTAGAGGCACGTTTAAATCCATTCGATAAGCACTTGTATTATCAATCACTACTGCTCCACGCTTCACTGCTTCTGGGGCAAATTGTTTTGAGATGCCTCCACCTGCACTAAATAATGCAATATCAATGCCTTCAAAAGAGTCCGGCGTTGTTTCTTCAATGACTAATTCCGTTCCTTTAAAGTTCTTTACTTTTCCAGCAGATCTTTTTGATGCTAGTAATGTTACACTTTCAATTGGAAAAGTTGCTTCTTCTAACATTTCCATCATTTTTGAACCAACGGCTCCAGTTGCACCTACAATCGCAATATGATATCCACTCATACAGACAACTCCCTATTTTTTTGTTTATAGTTTATACATGACTTTTAAAACGTTCTTACTTTTGTCGTTTCTCATTCAAGGAATTAAAACTTGAATCAGACAAATGTAACCATCTCATATTTTACCATAAAAGCGCCTTAAATCATACCTAACTTGCCTTTTTGTGTTAAAATACAAACAGCTTTATTTATTTTTAAGAATTAATTTGAAAAAGGAAAGGAATTTATGATGAAACGTACAACAAAAATCGGACTAATTAGTATCCTCATTTTGACTATTCTAACATTAGGTGGTCTTTTAACACTAAATCTCCTAACATACTCCCCTAGCCCACAAGCTGAGTCTGCTTTAAAAAGTAACCCTGCCGTCAATGTAAAATCAACTTCTAATGCAACTGTTTTTACTCCAACTAAACACAAAAACGATCTCAGCGTTTTATTTTATCAAGGTGCTTTAGTAAAAGAAGACAGTTATAGCATTTGGGCTAAAAATCTTGCTGTTAAAGGAGGTTATACTGTTTACCTCATTCACCAACCGTTTCATTTAGCCGTTTTAAAAAGTGGAATTGCTGCTGACATTATTCAAGAAAATAATATTAAAGAGTACGTTATTGGCGGTCATTCGCTAGGAGGCGTTATGGCGAGCCGTTTTGCAGAAAGCCATCTTTCACCCAACCTAAAAGGTGTTTTCTTTTTAGCCAGTTATCCTGATGAAAAAGGGTCGCTAGCAAAAACAAATTTACCCGTTCTTTCAATTGTGGCAGATCATGACGGTGTTTTGAATTGGGATCGTTATAAAGACGCAAAAAAAGACTTACCTCCCACAACGACATACCAGACAATCACAGGAGGCAATCACGCTGGATTTGGTAGCTATGGACCACAAAAAGGAGATACTTCAGCTTTAATCTCCAACAATGAACAGCAAGCGATTATCTCTGATTTACTGCTTAACTGGTTAGATGCACTTCCTAAGTAATCCGAAAAACAGGTGATTCAGTCACCTGTTTTTTTTAGAATCAACTCATGGATAGCATGGGCAACCCCATCTTCATCATTTGATTTCGTAATAAAGGTTGCTAGTGCTTTCATTTCTTCTGTGCCATTTTCCATTACGACTGCATGTCCGGCATACTCTAGCATACTCCGATCATTTTCCGCATCTCCAATCGCCATCACTTCATCTACTTGCAATTGCAACGATTCCGCAAGGCTTTGTAGTGCCTTTCCCTTACTGGCTTGTTTATTTAAAAATTCAAAGTTATAAGGTACGCTTCTAACCATATAAAAGTCATCCTTAAACAAAGCTGGAAGTTCTTGAATCAATGTATCCATTTCTGTTGGATCTCCTAAAAACATTCCTTTTGTCACTAAGGTATCTGGCGTTAATTTATCCACATCAAGATACGTTAAGTGCGTATGTAGCAATTTAGCATCATCTACTACAAGCTGTGATGGTTTAAGGGCTGTGTGGTACATTTCCGACTCATCAAAAAAAGTTAATTGGGCTTTTTGATTGTTCGAAAATTGATAAATGCGCTTCACTTGATCGGCTGTTAGAGTTAAGTGATTCAACACTTTTTTTGATTGGGTCTCTTGTACTAAAGCACCGTTTTGTGTAATGGCTATTGTTGTTGAATCGAGTAAACCCAATTTTTCCAAATACGGAGTAATTCCGACAAGCGGTCTGCCTGTACATAATACAATTGTAACACCACTGTTTTTTGCTAATTCGATTGCCTCACAAACATTTTGAGTTAAGCGATGGTCACTCGTTAAAAGTGTTCCATCAATATCAATAGCTACTAATTTGATCATTTTAATTATCCACCTTTTGATTGTTTACTCTTAGCATACCATAAAATCAATTTATTTAATTCTTGAAATGATTGCATTTATGTAGTTAGAATGCTATTTTAAAAGTAATCAATTTTCAGTTATGAAGAAAGGATGTTTAAATGTCCACTACAAAAGAAAAAGTACTTAGTTTTATTCAAAAAGCGTATCCAAATCCAATTTCTGGTCAATTAATTAGTTCAGAATTAGCGATTTCTAGAACAGCTGTCTGGAAAGCAATTCAGCGATTAAAGGAAGAAGGGTATGAAATTGACTCGATTGGTAGAAGCGGGTATCAATTTAAAGAGCCGCCAATTAGTAAAGCTTTACTTCAAGAACAATTAACAACTACCCTCATTGGAAAAGAACTTTTAGTTTTCCCTACCATTTCTTCTACAAATACGAGAGCTAAAGAATTGGCAGATCAAGATTTAATTGGAGATGGCGCTGTTTTAATTTCAGAAGAACAAACAGCTGCCAGAGGACGCATTGGCCGAACATGGAATTCACTAAAAGGAAAGACTATCTCTCTTTCCATCGTTTTAAAACCAGATCTTCAACCAGCAAAAGCCAGCCTACTTACTCAGTTAATGGCAGCCGCTTTTATCAATTCATTGCCTGAAAATGATTCTGTCAAAGTGAAATGGCCAAATGATATTGTGGTGAACGGCAAAAAAATCTGTGGGATTTTAACAGAAATGAGCTCTGAATTAACAAAAATTCATTATGTAGTTGTTGGCATTGGCATCAATACCAATTTATTAGTCGAAGATTTTCCAGAAGATATTTCAAGCAAAGCTACTTCTTTAGCTATTTTACAAAATCAAACAATCGAACCGAATCATTTGATCTCTCAGTTTTTAAAAGAATTTGAAACCTTATATTTAAATTTTATTGAATCAGAAGATCCAACGCCTTTTTTAGATAGTTGTCGTAAGGCTTCTGCTGTTATCGGGCAAGATATTTATCTTTTAAAAGGAAACCAGCGGCAATTAGCCCATGCTGTTGAAATTGATGATGAGGGACAGCTGTTGGTTCAATTAGCTGGGGAAACTGACTTAACTCCTGTTTTTGCTGGGGAAATTTCAATTAGAGGCTTAGATGGGTATATTTAAAAATAGCAAAAAGCACTGAATTTAAAAATTCAGTGCTTTTTTATTACCTATTTTGTTTCTTTATCTGTTGTTTCTTCTTCGTCTTTTTTAAGCAAGGCTTTACGAGAAAGGTTGATACGTCCTTGGTTATCGATTTCAGTAACTTTAACCATTACTTCATCATTTAATGCAAGAATGTCTTCTACTTTACCAACGCGCTCATTTGCAAGTTCAGAAATATGAACTAAGCCATCTTTTCCTTTAATAATTTCTACAAAAGCACCGAATTTTTCAATACGTTTTACTTTACCATTGAAAATTTCACCAATTTTAATTTCTCTTGTTAAATCTTCAATAATTGTTTTCGCTTTTTGAATCATAGCGGCATCCGTTGAAGCAATGCTGACATTTCCTTCTTGATCGATATCAATTTTAACGCCAGTTTCTTCAATGATTGCATTGATTTGATCGCCACCACGACCAATAACCACTTTGATTTTTTCTGGTTTAATTTTAATCATTTCAATCTTAGGAGCATATTCGCTAAGCTCTAAGCGTGGTGCAGAAATTGTAGAAGTTAATTCATCTAAAATTTCTAAACGGGCTTTTTTAGCTTGTGTTAAAGCTTCTTCTAAAATTTGTTGAGTAATTCCGTCAATCTTAATATCCATTTGAAGAGCTGTAATTCCAGCAGTCGTTCCAGCAACTTTAAAGTCCATGTCGCCTAAATGATCTTCCAATCCTTGAATATCCGTTAACACCGTATAGTTTTCGCCATCTTTAACAAGTCCCATTGCAATCCCTGCAACTGGTGCTTTAATTGGAACACCTGCATCCATTAATGCTAACGTTCCAGCACAGATACTTGCTTGAGAAGAAGAACCATTTGATTCTAATACTTCAGCAACCAAACGAATAGTGTAAGGGAAGTCCTCTTCACTTGGAATTACTTGAGACAAAGCACGTTCTCCTAATGCACCGTGACCGATTTCACGACGACCAGGACCACGACTTGGGCCAGTACTTCCTACTGAATATTGAGGGAAGTTATAATGATGGATGAAACGTTTGCTCTCTTCAATTCCTAAGCCATCAATAATTTGATGTTCTCCAAGAGGTGCTAATGTTGCAATGGATAAAGCTTGTGTTTGTCCACGAGTAAACAATCCAGAACCATGAGTACGCGGCAACATGCCTACTTCAGAAGCTAAGTGACGAATCTCATCAATTTTACGGCCATCTGGACGGACTTTATCAACTGTGATTAAACGACGTACTTCATTTTTTTCTAAATCTTCCACAATTTGTTTCACTTCTTTAAAAATACGGGCCGCTTCTTCATCTGCAGCATATTTTTCTTCAAAATGAGCAATCGCTTCTTCTTTTACTGATTCAATATTTTCTTCACGAGCTAATTTTTCTTCTGTTTGAATAGCGTCAATCATTTTTTGTTTAAAGGCAGCATTTACTTCTGCATCTAACGCTGCATCAATTTGTAACAATGCTATTTCCATTTTTTCTTTGCCAACTGCTTGAGCAATTTCTTCTTGGAAAGCAACTAATTCTTTAATGGCGTTATGACCAAAAAGTAACGCGCCTAACATATCTTCTTCTGAAACTTCTTTAGCACCACTTTCAACCATGTTAATAGCGTCTTTTGTTCCTGCAACGGTTAAATGAATATCTGATAATTCGTTCTGTTCAACTGTTGGGTTAATCACGTACTCGCCATTAATACGACCAACATCAACACCTGCAATTGGGCCATTAAACGGAATATCTGATATACAAAGTGCTAATGAAGAACCAAACATTGCAGCGAATTCTGGTGAGCAATCTTGTTCTACTGACATCACAGTATTCGTAATTTGAACTTCATTACGGAAACCTTCTGCAAACATTGGACGAATTGGGCGGTCAATCAAACGAGCAGTCAAAGTTGCTCTTTCACTTGGACGCGCTTCACGTTTAATAAATCCTCCTGGAATTTTACCAACTGCATACATTTTTTCATCATAGTTCACTGTTAATGGGAAAAAGTCAACATCTTTTGCTTTTTTACTAGCTACTGCGGCTGTTAATACAGCAGTGTCGCCATAACGGATTAAAGCAGCTCCATTTGCTTGTTTTGCTAATTGGCCCACTTCAACCTTTAACGTGCGGCCAGCCCACTCTTTTTTAAAAATTTGTTTTTCTGTCATATTTTATAGTTCTCCTTTGTTGTTCAAAGTCGAAAATCTTATTATCACACAGATACACACAAGCTACTAAACAAATGTGAACACCTAACTTAGTTTAGATACTCGCATTTGCATAGTAGGATACCTTTTTTTAGACAATCGATTTCTTCCTTGACAAGTTGATTTGATTCCAAACAAAATGAAGCGAGATTCCTATGAACCTCGCTCCAAAAGATACACGAAAATTAACGACGTAAGCCTAGGCTTTGAATTAATTCACGGTAACGAGCTACATCTTTGTTACGTAAGTATGCAAGCAAGTTACGACGGTGACCAATTTTTTTCATTAATCCACGGTATGAATGATGATCTTTTTTGTGAACACGTGCATGCTCATTTAAGTGATTGATTTCTGCAGTTAATACAGCAATTTGTACTTCTGGAGAACCAGTATCTCCTTCGTGAGTTGCATATTGTTTCATGATTACGTTTTTGTCTTCTTTAGAAATTGCCATTTCTAAACACCTCTTCCTATTAGATTTGCCGCTTACTGAGTAATCCGTTGGTGACTCGAGAAACCAAGTAAGGGTCATGTGTTATACACAATTTAAACTTTACACGATTTCACTTGAAATTGCAAGAGATTTCAAGCTACTTTCTGCTTCTTTTTAAGGGAGTGGAATCCAATATCTTTGAACGATATTTCCGTTATTCTCAACCACTTCATTTTCCATCTGACCACCATTATGCTGAATCGTTTTTCTTGACCCTTCATTTTCTTTATCACAAGTGATTAACATTTTTTTAAGACCTAATTTCTGACATTCTTCTAGGCTCAGATTCAGTAAACGAGTCGCATGTCCTTTTCTTCTCATACTAGGCTTAATGCCATACCCAATATGTCCACCTGTTTGAAGCAACTCCTCAGTTAAATAATGGCGAATAGTTACAACCCCAATGAGTTCATTTTCAGAACTACAGTACCAAAAGGTTGATGCCGGTACCCAGTTTTTCGGAATATTTTCACCTCGTACCTCTTCTTCAAAAAGACTAATCATTTCTTTAAAATGAGTTGGATCTCTTTCAATCACCCATGGAACCATTTTTTTTTTCGATTTTTCCCAATCGTTTAAAAAAGAACAATAACTCGATTCTAATGCTTCGATCGGTTTCGTTAAGTAATAGTGTTCTTGCATCCTTATCATCCCTCTATTTTAAAACTAAATGATCCTAACTTTACATTAACGGAAAATGAAAATCAAGATTGAAGTTGCTGAGTTGCCGCTTGAAAAGAGGCTGTTTTTATTAGTATTTCATAAAAATTAGATTGCAATAAATGATCCAATTCAAATAATAAGGGGACATGTGCCATTGTTTCTTCTGTTGCCAAGAAAACAATCAACTGGACCTCTTTATTATTCTTCACTATAAGTGGCGATTTTAAAAATAGAAAACTACACCCCGGTTTGATTGAACCAAAACGATAATCTGTATGCACTAGTAAGATTTTGGAATATAAAAAAATAAGCTGTCCTTGATTAAGCTCTTCTTTTATTTGTTCTCTATAACTCACTTGAATATAATGCTCTTCAATTAACGGCTTACTCATTTTATCTAATAAAGTAGGCAAACTGTCCTCTTGATCTTCCACAAAACAAAACTCTGAGTTCTTCAAAAAATCAACCAGCTTTACTTGATATTTTTTAGGCAACTCTCTTTTTGGACTTTTTACTAGTTTTTCCAATTCCAAGATAAATGCATCTTGATTCTCTATATACTGAAACTCAGTCAGAAGCAATTTAATCTTTTCTCTTTTTTTCAACGTCAAAGGTCGCTTCTTTCCTAATTCTTTCATCCGTTTTTTATCCTCAATTGTTAAAATTGGCGAAACATAAACTGTTTCTCCTTGAGGATGAACATAATTTAGATTGGTTGAAATGCAGTAGTCTACTTTGCCAGGATAATAATACGCACTTTTTGATTTTAAATTTCCAACAACTAAACTTTCTGGTAATAATTGTTGTAAATGAGCCTCAATCACGTTATTTAAAACAGTTGAACAATCAGAAACAACCAATACTTGTAAAACATCTCTTCTAGTCTGTTCCTTTAAAATCGCTTCCTCAAAATAAATGGCAATTTCAGTGATTTCTGTTTTCGTCAATCCTTTTGAAAAACTTGTTTGAAAAACAATATCCGATTTCATAATAATACTCACTTTTTCAGTTAACTTAAATGCTTTTTCATAACGATCGCTTAGATCTTTTACTAAATAATTAGGCATCTGAACCTCGAAAACATGTCGATAATAGAGTACTTTCATATGGGTTTGAATTTTTTCAATCAAGCGATCGCGGTTATGAAAATGAATCCCTGCAATTTGTTCAAACAAACGGACAAAATTTTTGGTTACATAAACTAAATTTTCAAAGGGATTGCTTAGAAAATGAGCATCCACATTCTTTTCAATACATAACAGTAAGACACTGTAGTAATAAGCTTCTTTTTCAAGGTGGTCTATTCCAAAATATCCATTAAGCTGTTGCAAAAGTTGAACAACAATTTTAAATTCCAAACGTTCTTCTATGAGTGCCGCTTCTTTTTTTGTCCATTCTACAATCCAACCATTTTTACTTCTATTTTGTACGATCACTATCATTTTTGCTAAAATATGAGTGTCTAATTCCGTAATCTCCTTGGCTAAAGAAGTTTTTGTTTGATAAATAGCTGCTTCAATAGCCTGAATAGCTTGATTTAGTTCTTGAGGTGTTTTTACTATTTCCAATTCGTGTACCAATAAATAATAAATTGCATCCATCTGAGCAATTTCCATTAGATAAAGTTGTTGATAAATTAACTGTCTTCGATTTAATTCACTAATTGTTACAAAATAGCCTCTTTTTTTATTGCTTTCAATCGTTACACCAAAAGTTAATAACCATTCTTTAACTAATTGAACATCCTTTATAACAGTATTCCTAGAGACATGAAAAAAATCTTGTAGATGTTGCAACTGCCATTTTTTATTTTCAATTAAAATAAGCAACCCTATTAATAAATGCCGTTCATTTTGAGTTAATACATAATCTGTCGTTTCTTGAGCCTTCATCCATAGTTGAATTTCTTGCTGTTGTATTTTTGAAATTTCGAATCCTTTTCTTTTTTGTCTTTGAAGAGTTGGTCTTTTTTTTTCTTTCAAAAAATCATTTAATTTATCAACATAATAATAAACCATTCTTCTAGAAACACCTAAATTGAGAGCTAATTCTGTTATACTTCGAATTTCTTTTTGTCTACTAATCATACTTAAAAATTGAATGAACTTTGTATCCAGCTGCTCCATGTTCTCCAACCTACTTTCTTCAATTATGTACAAAAAAGTAAAGAAGTTAAACAACCTCTTTACTTTAAGAATATCAAATTTATAAAGTTGATTACAGTTAATTATTGACTTTGCCCATAGTATGCATTTTCACCATGTTTTCTTAAATAATGTTTTTCTAACAAATACTGGGATAGATTTGGGGCTTCTTGACGAGTAAAATATGCTGTTTCCGTATGCATAGCCATCTCTGCTACTTCTTCTAAAATCAAACTATTTTCCACCGCTTTTTTTGAATCTTCTCCCCAAGTAAATGGACCATGCCCTTTGACAATTACCCCTGGAATTGCATGAGGATCTAGCTGATTTTCTCGAAAAGTCTCAATAATGACGTTTCCGGTCTCAACTTCATAGGCTGATTCAATTTCTTGTTTGGTCAATTCTCGTGTACATGGGATACTCCCATAGAAAGCATCTGCGTGAGTCGTCCCGTAAGCAGGAATTGATCTGCCTGCTTGTGCCCAACTAACAGCCCATTTTGAATGAGTATGCACCACCGATTTAATTTCTTTAAAAGCTTGATACAAAATAATATGAGTTGGCAAATCAGAAGAAGGATTTAGCGTGCCACTGATTTTATTGCCTTGTAAATCCGTAACGACCATATCTTGCGCCGTCATCATATTATAAGCAACTCCACTAGGTTTAATGACTACGACACCTAATTTTCGGTTAATTTGACTAACATTTCCCCAAGTTAATTTTACTAACCCATGCTTTGACAATGCTACATTAGCTTTGTAAACATCTTCTTTCATTTTTTTTATCACATCATTCGTCATCTATACAGAAACCTCCTTCTTTTAACAACGGCCGTAAGAACGTTTGCGCTTTTTGAATATCTGAAATGAAGTCCAGCTTATCCTCACTCCACATTTCAATTAAAAAAACCCCTTTATAATCTAAGCGATTTAGCGTTTTAAAACAGCCTTTAAAGTCAACGCATCCCTTGCCAAACGGAACTTTTTTAAACTTACCAGGAAATGTTGGCGTTACGGCTAATGTATCTTTTAAATGGATGGCAACTATCTCTGAAATTCCTATTTCCAATTCAAGACCAACATCATTTTCTGCCCATGCTGTTAAATTCCCCAAATCAGGATAGACTTTTAACCAAGGGGACGAAATCTCTTTTTTTATTTCTAAAAAGCGAGTGATTGAATTGATAAATGGATCATCCATAATTTCAATCGCTAAAATCACTTGTTTTTCGCTAGCAAAAGTGACTGCTTTTTTTAGATTTCGAATAAAATTTTCTCTTGTTTCAACACTTTTTTCTTCATAATACACATCATATCCCGCCAGTTGAATAACACGAACTCCTAAGTCAAACGCTAAATCAATTGCCTTTTCCATCATAATTAATGCCTTTTCTTGCACCATAGGGTCTTTTGATCCTAAAGGATAGCGACGGTGGCCACTTAAACAAATGGACTTAATCGAAACACCACTTTCCCAGATAGATTTTACTATCTCCTGGCGTTCAGCAACACTCCAATTTAATCGTGATAATCGCTCATCGGTTTCATCAATCGACATTTCTACAAAATCAAAGTCTAGTTGTTTGGCAAGCGTTAAACGTTCTAACCAAGTTATGTTTTTTGGCAATGCTTTTTCATATATTCCTATTTTCACCATTTTATTCACCCCAGATACGCTGGATTTCTGCTTTAAATTCTTTTGCTGCAGTAGCAGGGTCCTCAGCTTGCGCAATTCCTCTTCCTGCAATAAAGGTGTACACATCAATCCCTTTAAATAAGTCTAATGATTCTTTCGTTAAACCACCAGTAACAGATACTTTAAATCCCATTCTACTTAATTTACGAAGCTTTAATAAATCTTCTTCTCCCCAACTCTCGCCAGCTAAAAGCGCATCACGACTTTGATGGTAAATGACTTGACTAATTCCCGCTTCCAACCATTGACTAGCTTCCTCAAAAGTCCAATTCCCGTATAATTCTACTTGCAAATCATGAACTTCTTTTAAAGCTGCCTTCATGGTTGGAATCGTTGCACAGCAGATTACTGTCATCCAGTCAGCTCCGGCATCCGTACAATTTTTCGCTACTGTTCCTCCAGCGTCCGCACATTTTGTATCAGCTATAATAATTTTTTTAGGAAACAATGCTCGTAAACAACGAATGGCTTCTACTCCTTCTTGAAGACAAAGAATTGTTCCTACTTCTACAATATCAACAAACGGTCCTGCTTTCGAAATAGAAGAAATAGCTTCGCTTAATGAATTGTTATCTAACGCTATTTGTAAATTGGGTATCGTCATGACATTCTCTCCTTTTTTAAATGTACTGACTAAAATCAGCTTCATCAATTAATTCCAAAACTTCCTCGCTGGTTTCGACTTTTAGCAACCGTTCAACAATATTAGGCAACTCAAAGACTGCAATAATTTGCGGAATTGCTATACTAGTATGAATGGCACTTGAGGTTGCAGCTAAGGTGATTAAGATAGAAATTTCTTTCCCGTCTGAAAAAACAACAGGTTCTTTTAGGACTACTAAACTAAAAGCATCCTGATTCACTCCGTCAGAGGGTCTAGCATGAGGCATTGCAAGACCTGGCATTAAAATATAGTAGGGTCCGTAATGTAAGGTGGAGGCAATAATTGCATCGCTATATTTTTCTTCAACAGCATGACTGTCTACCAATGGTGCTGTTGCAATCTTGATGGCTTCTTGCCAATTTTGAGCATGTTGATTTAATCTAATTGAATTATTTTCTATTAAAGAATTTTTCAATGAAAGCACTATTCTCCACTCCCCTTAACTGGATTCACTTATCTATGAGACAAGTGGCATTAATTTATTTTTAATTTCTATATCGTCCATTAAATTATCTAAACCTAACAAATGCCCTTTCGTTCTGCCATCTAATTCATGAATCAAATGATTAGAAGCCACAATGATGTCGTATCCTCCTGCTTGTGATTTAGCTTCCCCTACGCTACAATACTCTACTTTAAAATCTGCAACTGCTAATTCCTTCAATATTTTTTCAATTTTCATTTTAATCACCATACTTGAGCCCATCCCATTTCCACATGCTGCTAAAACGTTTAACATTCTATTCACTCCATTTCTATTTAATTACTCTAACCCATCGTTATAATCCTTTTTATTTTTTGAAAAATGATACTGTAGTTGCGGAATTGCTAAGAAAAAGAAGCAAATAATAACAAAACCAATGAATCCAAGATATTTCATTAAAACACCTGCCCACGGCCAGAAAAGTTCAAAATCTATGTTTCCATGCCATCCTCCATACTTATATAGCCCAAATAACATTACAGCAAAAGCGCTGATTGAAACTTGTAATACCCCTGAGACAAAAGAGCAAATCATTGCAGCTTTGGTTCCACCTCGTTTATTTGCAAAAACGGCAATCGTCGCATTGTCAAAAAAAACAGGTACAAATCCTGTAATAATTAACACAGGTGATTTAAATACAACTAAGCTTAAAATTGTTATAAACTGACCTATAGCTCCAAAGATAAAACCAAATAATACCGCATTATTAGGCGCAAAATTGTAGGTTGCTGCGCAATCAACTGCTGGCAATGACCCAGGTAAAATCCGATTGGATATCCCTTGAAAACTATTAGTTAATTCCGCTACAAACATCCGAACGCCTTGCATCAAAATGGCTAAATAAACAGCAAAATAGAGAGATTGAGAAATAATATACATTGGGAAAGAAGTCGTTGCTGTAAACGCTGGATTGATTTCCCTTAAATAATCTTCTCCAAGGATTGTCATAATCACACCAAAGAAAAAAAGCATTAACGTTCCTGTTGCTACGATATTATCATGAAAAATAGACAACCATTTTGGCAACTTAATATTCTCTAAATTCTTCTCAGGATTTCCTAGTTTCCCTGCAACCTTGTCAGTTAACCAAACAGCAAACATTTGTTGATGACCGATTGCAAATCCAGCATTTCCTGTAAGTCGCTGAGTTGGTCCCACTGTTAAGTTGGAAGATACTGCCCAATAAAGACCAACAAGAATCCCGACCATAATTCCTCCAGTTAAATTACGAAACTCAGGGAATAAGAAAAAGACAATCCACGTAACAGTCGTTGCTTGTTGAACCATAATATGACCGGTAATAAATAAAGTTCTTAACTTTGTTAACTTTCTAAATAAAACCAATACAATATTTAACGAAAATCCTAGAAGTAATGAAATCATAGTCCATGATGTTGAAATCCCAATATTTTCTAAAGCTGCATTTACTGCATTTAAACCAAAATAGGGGTCAATAACCGCAGCATCCAAATTAAAACGATCATTCAAACCTGCTAATATTGGTCTAAAAGTTGTCACTAAGCCTCCAGCACCTACATTCAAAATCATATAACCAACGGTTGCTTTAACAAAACCTGCAAAGCATTCATAAAGAGGTTTTTTTAATAATACATAACCAATAAAGACAATTATCCCAATAAAAAATTCTGGTTTTTGCAATATATTATTCGCAAACCATTCAAACAGTCCTAAAAATAATGTCATCTTTTTTTCTCCTTTTGTTAGATTTTAAAAGAAAGACTTAATTTTACTATCCGCCATTTTTGAAGTTTTCATTTTTATAAGAAGGAAGGAAATGGTAAATCTGGTTCTACGGCAAAAACATCTTGAAATCCCCTATTAAAATTAAACTCTAACTTATCCTGATCGTCTGGGTAGACAAATTTCCCACCCACTTGCCAAATAAACGGTTTAAATTGATAATTCAGGCGGTTCCTTTTACTGTTCCAAAGCAACATAATTTCTTTTGGATCTGCTTGGAAATTAGACCAAATATCATAATGGACTGGAATCACAACATTCGTGTTCAACGATTCAGCCATCCGAAGCATGTCAACAGAAGTCACTTTATCCGTAATCCCTCTAGGATTCTCGCCATATGCTCCTAATGCTACATCAATTTGATACTCATTTCCATGCTTTGCAAACTGATTGGAATAATGCGAATCGCCTGCATGATAAAGTGTACCGCCTGATGTCACAAACAAATAATTTACAGCAATGTCATCCATATCTTGCGGAAGTTGATTTTTCAACATCATCTTAACTGGTGCCGTGATTAATGCAGTTCGATCAAAAGCTTCTAACGCAATAATTTCAATGTCTTTTACTTTTACTCGGTCCCCTGGTCTCACAACAACACAACGTTCACTTGGCACTCCCCAAGAAATCCATAAATCAACTACACCTTGCGGACCAATAAAAGGGACTTCGTTTGAACAATTTTGTAAAATAGCAGCAGCAGTGTTAATATCTACATGATCTGAGTGAATATGAGTGACAACTAGAGCATCCAATTCTTTGATAGCGAATGGATCGATAACAAATGGTTGTGTTCTTAAATTGGGTTGTAATTCTTCACACCCACTCATTCGTTTCATTTGATGGCCGTCTTTCATTTTTCCATTTCCGTGACTTCGTTTGCCACTTCCACACCATAAATCACAAAGTATATTAGTGTTCTCATGACTTTTCAACCAGATTCCCGTACACCCTAACCACCACATCGCATAGGTTCCTTGTTTAACCTTTGTTTGTGAAATTTCCTCGTTTAACCATGTGCCCCATTCTGGAAAAGTGTCCAAAATCCATGATTCTCTTGTGACTGAATCAATTTTTTTCATAGTACCAATCTCCTTTGTAAGCGTTTTATCTTTCTTCCTTTACTATACTGAGAATTAAATAAGTTAAAAAGTCCATCTTTAGCACATTGATTATGTACAAGAATGGACTGGATCAAAAAAAAACAGAACTAGGATGTTTCTTCTAGTTCTGCTCGGCTATTATTTTGCTTTTAATTCAAGAACAATATCTCTTAGATTTGCTGCTTTTTCAAAATCCAATTCTTTTGCTGCAGCTCGCATTTCCATCTCCATTTTAGTAATCAACTCTTTGCGTTCAGCTTGAGTCAGTTTATCTACCATTGAAGCGGCAATATCGTAATCTTCCGGATCATCCACTGATTTCGTAATTGAAATCAAATCGCGAATCTCTTTAATAATCGTTTGAGGTTCAATGCCATGCTCTTTATTGTACGCAATCTGAGTAGCCCGACGTCGTTCCGTTTCACCAATCGCGCCCTTCATTGATTCCGTCATATTGTCTGCATACATAATAACTTTTCCGTTTGAATTCCGTGCTGCTCGGCCAATTGTTTGCACAAGAGAACGTTCACTTCGTAAAAAGCCTTCTTTATCTGCATCTAATATTGCTACTAATGAAACTTCTGGGACATCGATTCCTTCACGTAATAAATTGATTCCAATCAATACATCAAATTCACCTAAACGTAAATCACGAATAATCTCAGTTCGTTCCAATGTTTTAATATCACTATGCAGATATTTTACTTTGATTCCTACTTCTTTTAAATAATTTGTTAAATCTTCTGACATTTTTTTAGTTAATGTCGTGATAAATACACGTTCATTTCGTTCACTTCGCTCATTAATCTCACCGATTAAATCATCAATTTGTCCAAGAATTGGACGCACTTCAATCACTGGATCAAGCAATCCAGTTGGACGAATAATTTGTTGAACAACCTCTGGGGTACGTTCCAGTTCGTACGGACCTGGTGTTGCCGAGATGTACATAATTTGATTAACATGTTCTTCAAATTCTTCCAATCTCAATGGACGGTTATCTAACGCACTTGGTAAACGGAAACCATAATCAATCAAACGTTGCTTTCTAGCTTGGTCCCCATTAAACATTCCTCGAATTTGCGACATCGTGATGTGTGACTCATCAATCACAATTAGAAAATCATCTGGGAAGAAGTCAATCAACGTATAAGGTGGCTCACCTTTTTCACGACCATCCATATGTCTAGAGTAATTTTCAATTCCTGAACAATAACCCATTTCCAACATCATTTCAATGTCATACTTTGTTCGTTGCTCTAAGCGTTGAGCCTCTACTAGCAAATCTTGACTTCTTAATTCGACTAAACGTTCTTCTAACTCTGCCTGTATTTTTGCAACGGCCTCTCGTGTTTGATCTTCATTTTTAATAAAATGAGTTGCTGGAAAAACAGGAACGTGCTCAATATCCGCTTTTACTTCTCCCGTTAACACATCTACTTCACGAATCCGTTCAATTTCATCGCCAAAAAATTCAACCCGAATGGCTTCACTATCTCTTGAGGCTAAAAAGATTTCGACTACATCACCCCGCACTCTAAATCTCCCACGTTGAAAGTCGATATCATTTCGTTCAAACTGCATTTCTACTAAACGGCGTAACAATTCGTTGCGGTCCATTTCAGCACCTTGTCTTAGCGAAAGAACATGCTCCTTATAATCAACAGGATTTACTAGTCCGTAAATACAAGAAACTGAAGCCACCACAATAACATCTCGTCGTTCTAATAAAGCGCTCGTTGCTGAGTGACGCAACTTATCAATTTCATCGTTTACACTTGATTCTTTTTCAATGTAAGTGTCGCTTGAAGGTACATACGCCTCTGGTTGATAATAATCATAGTAGCTGACAAAATATTCAACTGCATTGTTGGGGAAAAACTCTTTAAATTCTCCGTATAATTGCCCCGCTAATGTTTTATTATGCGCAATTACCAACGTAGGCTTGTTTACTTCTTGAATCACATTGGATACAGTAAATGTTTTTCCTGTTCCTGTTGCCCCTAGTAATGTCTGCTCTTTTTTTCCAGCATGGATTCCTTCTGTCAACAGTCGAATCGCTTCGGGTTGGTCCCCACTAGGTTGATATTTTGAAACTAATTCAAATGTGTCTTTTGGCATTAAAATGAACCTCCTTTTATCTGTACATGGTTCTATCTGGGGTTAATGTTTATGATTTGTTGAGGCACTAATTGCTTTAATAACAGCATTTCTAAACCCATATTCTTCTAAGGCTACAACGCCTTGAATCGTTGTCCCACCTGGAGAACAAACATCATCTTTAATGGCTCCTGGATGTTTTCCAGTTAACAATGCCATTTTGGCGGTTCCAATCAATGATTGTTCTGCTAATAAATAAGCTTCTTCTCTAGAAAGGCCATTCAATACACCTGCATCCGCTAATGCTTCAATAAAAATAGCAATGAAAGCTGGCGAACAACCCGATAATGTGCTGGCACTATTGATTTTAGATTCCTCTAATACTACCGTTTCTCCAACTGACTGGAACAAACGATTGACTACTTCACATTCAGCTTCTGTTAGATTTTCTCCAAAAGTAATTGCTGTCATTCCTGCTTTGATAGACACTGGTGTATTAGGAATGGCTCTTACAATTTTTTTATCTGCACCTAGAATAGCTTGATATTCTTGCAATTCCATGGATGCTGCTAAACTAATAACTAATGTATTTTCAGAAATGACGTCTTTAATTTCAGTTAAAATAGTTGGCATTACTTTAGGGGTAACGGCTAAAATAACCATATCCGCTTGAGCAACTTCTACATTGGATTCTCCCAATACAAAATGTAATTCTTCTTGTAATGCTTGTGCCGTTCCACTTTTCCCACCACTCACAATAACTTCTTCTGGTGAAATAGTCTTTGTTTCTAATAATCCTTTTAATAGCGCTCCACCCATTTGCCCTGCACCAATCAATCCAATTTTTTTCATAAAAGAACCTTCTTTCATTATCGTTTATCTATTCCTCCATTTTAACACAGAACATTTGTTCCGTAAATAAAGACTGACTATTCTTTTAACATAAAAAAACACCACTCATAAATGAATGGTGTTTCCCAAAAAATAAAGCGCCCATCTTATAAAAGAATGAGCGTTCCAAGTCTAATTATTTAGCTAATTTAGCAGTTAAACGAGATTTGTCACGGTTAGCTTTATTTTTATGAATCAATCCTTTTGTAGCAGCCATGTCTACAGATTTGATTGCTTCGTTGTATAATGTTGTTACGTTTTCAGAACCAGCTTCTACAGCTTGTTCGAATTTTTTAATTGCAGTACGCATTGCGCTTTTTTGAGCACTATTTTGTACAGCTGATTTTTCGCTTGTACGTACACGCTTGATTGCAGATTCGATATTTGGCATTTGATTCACCCCACTTTCAATTATTTATAACTAAAATAGCTTTTATTTCAGTTATCTCCAACATGAACTATTATACATAATGCAGAGCGTCATTGCAATATAAAGTGTAAAGTTTTTTTACTTGATAGCTATAAAATTTGAACTAGTTTACGTTACTTATTAAAATTACCGTCTGATGATTCTATTTTAATGCCGAAAACTGTAAGACAAATAGCTCAAATTGCATTTCTTTATCGCCTTTTCCTGTCTTTAAACGATACTCCGTTTCAATCAACCCATGAAACGCATCCTTCAATCCTTTTTCTTCAAATTTTCTAGCTTGTTGTATCGCCAATTTTACTCGGTAGGGGTGGACTTTTAATGCACTCGCAATATCTCCTTGCTGATAGCCTTTTTTTTCTAAAATTTTAACTTGAACTAACAACCGAAATTGGGTCATTAAAATGGCGTTGATTTTGATTGGATCTTCTTTTTGCAATAACAAATCTTGGTATAAGCTTAATGCATCTGAAACTTTCTTATTTAGCACGTATTCAACTAACGCAAAAATATTTTGTTCCAATGATTTTGGTACCAAATCGTTTACTGCTTGTTTCGTAATGGTTTGACTGTCACCTGCAAATAAAAATAATTTAGGTAATTCCCCCATTGCCAAGGAAAGTTTGGCATCTGTCAATTGAATAAATAATTCAAAGGCTTCAGGGCTAATTTGGAAGCCTTCATTAGCAATCGTATCTTTTAAAAAAGCACGCGTTTCTTTTTCAGAAAGTGCTTTTACATCAATCGTTGTTGCGACTTTTTTTACAAGTTTTGTTATTTTTTTTCGTTCATCTAATTTTTCATAGGGAGCAAAAAAAGCAAGAACAGTAAATTCAGGTGGATTTTTCAAATAATTTTCCAACCATACTAAATCATGTTCTAATTTTTGTTTGTTTTTTTCAGCTGTTAAAAAAGTTGGTCTATCAATCATGACCAAACGTTTTTCGCCAAAAAACGGAACGGATTCTGCATCGTCTAATGCTACGCCGACTAAAACTTCCTCCATGTCGTAATTCCCGAAATTCAAATCCATTTCATCTGGTTTTAATACTGCATCAATAAGTGTTTGTTTAGCAGAATCAGCTAAATAAGATTCTGTTCCTAAAAACAAATACACTGGAGCTAATTTGCCTTGTTTTAATTTTGCAATTTCACTTGCATAATTCACGCCTATCCACCACTTTCTTATCCTACACTTATGTTACAAATCCTCTCTATCAATTGCAAGCTAAATTTTATTTATTTTAAAATCGTTTCGAATACATTCGCTCCAACGGTCTTGCCTTTCTTGTTAAATTGATAGTGAATTGCTCCGCTTTTATCAGTTCGGTAAATGTTGACTTTATATTTTTCAAGTCGCTGTAACACTTCTGGTCTAGGGTGTTTAAATCGATTGTTTAGGCCACAAGAAATTAACCCGTATTGCGGGTTTAATTGGTGTAAAAAAGGGTCATGACTTGATGTATTGCTTCCATGATGCCCGATTTTTAATACATCAACTTTTAAAGATGGGTACATCGCAATTAACTGCTCTTCCCCTTCTTTTTCCAAATCTCCTGTAAAAAGCCAGTGAAATTCTCCAATTTTCCCATATGCTACAATGGAATCATTATTTTCGCCAATCCCTTTTTCAAATGGATACACTACTTTTAAATAAGTAGTTTTGGTTTGAAACAAGACATCCCCCTTTAAAGCTTCTGTCACTTTAACCTCTTTTTTTACCAACTGATGGACTATTTCTTTAAACGCTTTTTTTGCAGTTCCGCCCTTTGGAAAAACAAGCTCTTTTATTTTAATTTCTTTCGATAAATCTATTAAAGCCCCCATATGATCCATGTCACTATGAGTGATAATTACTTTTTCTAAGCTTGAAACTCCTTCTGCTTTTAAGGTAGGAATCACTATTTTTTCAGCTATTTTCTGATTGGAATCTTTTTTTTGTTTCCATTTTTCTTGTTTAAAATGAACAGCACCACCAGTATCAATTAAATAGTTTCCTTTATTAAAAGGGTGCTTAATTAGCAAGGAGTCCCCTTGCCCCACATCGATGATTACTACTTTACCATAGGGTTGCAAGAACGGTTGTAGGCTTAGTAAAAGGAAACTACTTAACACTAAAAGACTTGTGGTCAATGTCCATTTTCGACTTTCCCAAGCTAAGAAAAACACTACTAAGCTACTAAACGTAATTAAAATCAAATAAAAAGAAGGAACACCTGTCACAATTAAATAAAAAGAACGAAAGCTAACTTCATCAATTAGTCTTTCAAATGTCACTAAAAAAAATTGAACTATACTAATAAACCCCGTGTAAAGTAACGTACGCCCTATCAAAAATAAACCAACTAATAAAACAACTAAAAGAGGAATTAACCCATGTACTACTAGTGGAACCAACATGATATTCGCAAAGATACTGAACCAGGAAAACTCATTAAAGTGACAAACTAAGACAGGAACTGAAACCAGCATCGCAACCAAAGAAATCCAAATGGATTCAATAATAGGTGTCTGTTTCTTCTTAAGTGGATTTTGATTTAATAAAATCATCACAAAACTAAGCAAATAACTTAATTGAAAGCCTAACGTCATTACGGAATTAGGATTAAGCCAAATTGCAAAAAGCACAACAATACTCCACGAATCTAAAGATGACCATTTTAATCTTAATTTTTTAGCAATCAACGAGATAAGAAGCATCAAAATTGCTCTAAAAACACTTACCGTCCATCCTGCAAAATAGCCATAAATTGGAATAAATGCAATCAAACAATATCCTGTTGTCTCCAACGTAAAACCAAGTCTCACTAAAAAATAGTTCACTCGACTCAATAAAAATTGCAAATGGACACCTGAGATGCTTAACAAGTGCACGACACCTAATGCTTTTAAATTCTTCACTACATCCTCTGATAATTCAGTCCTCTCAGAAAATAACAACGCTTTTAAATAACTCGCTACCTTTGTAGGTAGCCTTTGATCTATAAAACGAAATAACTTTTTTCGATAGCTAATCGTTCCAATGTTCTTTTGTTGCAAGCGACTCTCTTTTTGGGCGCTTATTCGCAAAATCCAATGACACTTTTCTTGAGCTAGATAGCGACGATAGTTAAATTGTCCAAGATTTCGATTGTTTTCAGGGACAATCAATTCTCCGTCAACCACGAGCCTTAATTTAGACACAATTCCCAGCCAATAACGTTGTTCTGCTTCATTTTTCAAACGATAAAACGCCATTACTTTTTCTGTTTTCTTCGTTTGATCACAAGCTAATTCCCCATAGAATTGGACTTGATCCCCATTGATTCGAATAGTATCTGGTAATACAGTTAATTGCGCATGCTTTTCTCCCCCAGAAAGGAATGTCTGATTCGCACCTTCATATAAATAAAAAAACGCGATTGTTAACACTCCTATCATGCAAGATGTTAAAAAAAGCGTATTTTTTTTTAAGAAATACAGACGTATTAAAAAAATTAAACTTAGTACTAGACTAAGCCAATTGAACTTCGTCACTAAAACAACTTCGATTAATAACGAGAAAATAGCAATAAAACACAGATATCCCCTCATCAATACCTAACTTAATGAAGTCTTTCTGTTGAAGAATTTGAATCTGTTTCACCAAAATGGAGTTGAGAAAAATAAGATTTATCTAATGTCACTTTTTGACACTGTACCTGAGCTTTTTCAATTAAATTTAAAGCATAAGGATCATTATGGTAATCTTCTAAATAGTGGATTTTTTTAATTCCTGCTTGTAAAATCATTTTAGTACATGGTAGGCACGGAAAATGGGTTACATAGATTTCTGCATTTTCAGTTGCAACACCAAATTTGGCACACTGTAAAATGGCATTCATTTCAGCATGAATGGTTCTGACGCAATGTCCATCAATCACATAGCAGCCTTCATCGACACAATGAGCGTCTCCAGTCACTGAACCGTTGTACCCACCTGCAATAATTCGCTTGTCACGCACAATCGTTGCTCCTACTGTTAATCTAGTACAAGTGCTTCTTAAAGATAACAATAAACTTTGTGCCATAAAATATTGGTCCCACGGAATTCTTTCTACCATAGTCTCTCCCCCTAACGCTAATTTCTTTAAGTATACAAAAGCCTGTATAAACTTTCAACGCTTTTATTCATCCACTGTTAGTTGATCTTTTAATGCCTCGTAGGTTTTTTCTCCAATTCCTGAAACTTTTTTTAATTCTTCAATTTGTTGAAATGAGCCATTTTCTTCGCGATACCGAACGATGTCTTCTGCTTTTTTCGCTCCAACACCAGCCAGCGTTTGCAATTCTGTACTACTTGCCGTGTTTAAATTAACTTTTGTTTCATTATTGCCTCCTTCTTCATTCATTTCTCCACTTGATTTAGCAGATTCTTTTAATCGTTGTTCCATCGTTAGTTCTTCACCTTCTTTAGGAACATAAATCATTAATTGATCCGTTAAACGTAAGGCTAAATTCATCTGGGATTGGTCTGCTTCTTCATTAAATCCTCCTGCTAAATTAATGGCATCAATCAAACGCATATCGCTTGTCACTCCGTAAACACCTGGGTTCTTAACTGCTCCTTTTATATCGATTACTGCTTTTTCTGGTGAAGCTAGATTCTTTTTTGCTGGGTCTTCTTTTTTTGATTTAAGTTCTTCTTTACTGACAGCTTCCTCAAGTGATTCTGTCACTCTACTTTCAGAGGATGGTGTAGCAAGTAATAAAACAATTATGGTACAAACAATAAGTACAATCGCTAAACTTGAAATTAAAACCGTTAAAAACACCCGATTTTTTTGCAGCCATTCTTTTACATCGTTCATCTTATTTCTCCCTTCTTCTTCCCCCCTTATCTTTATTATTTGCAAAAACGTTCTTTTTTCTTTTTTTAAGGGTTATCTTTATTCATTTTTTTTAAAATAAAGTATAGTGATAGTATAAAATGTTACGTTACACGGCTATAAAAAAAGAGGAGGAATTAAAATGCGTTTAACAAGAATCATTAAACTGTATTTAGCATTTGGGGTTACGTTACTAATTAATGCTTTAGCAACTATTATTCCAATCAATGGGTTAACTACTGGTGAAATTTCGAATCAATTTACGGTTTATTTTACACCGGCAGGGTATGTATTTAGCATTTGGGGCATTATTTACTTGGCTTTGTTTTTATGGCTTTTAAGTTTTTCACTAAAACGACAAGTTCTCACAACGAACCTTTACTGGGGATTTTTAATGAGTTCTCTTGCCAATAGTTTATGGATTTTATTTTGGCAGTATCGCTTTCCTGGCGTTTCAATTTTAGTTATCCTATTTTTATTCGTTTCATTATTATGGTTGTACCGTAGTCAACTGGAAACAGGGAATTCTTGGATTTACCTTCTTCCAATCTCAATTTATCTTGGTTGGGTCAGCGTTGCAACTTTAGCAAATATCAGTTATTGGTTGGTTGCCGTTGTTGGAATCCATCCCTTCTTCCAAGGAATTGTTGCTTTGATTTTCTTAGTTTTAACAACCGTGATTGGTTTTGGTGCACTTCATTATTTACGAAATTGGGCAATCGTTGGCGTTTATTTATGGGCCTTATACGGAATCTTTATTCACAACCTAGCAATCAATTGGTTTATCGCTATTGTAGCCTTAGGTTTAACAATTCTCTTGGCTGTGGTAACGATTGGTTATGTGATTGAAGCAATAAAAAAACGACCTAAAGAATCTTCAAAAAAAGAAAAAAGAGTCCTTTAGCATAAAAAACCTCGAAAAAATGAGTGCATCATTTTTTCGAGGTTTTTTATTTTTCTAAATACGTAATGGCATCTTGGAACGTTTTAATTGGTACGATTTTCATTTTTGTATTTATTTTCTCAGCTGCGAGTTTAGCTTCTTCATAGTTTGTTTTAATTTCGGGATATTTCTTTTTGATTGCTGGATCAATCTCGTCGTTTGGAGCAAAAAAGATGGTAGCACCTTCTTTACTTGCTGCTACAACTTTTTTATCAATTCCTCCAATACGCCCAACTGTTCCATCAGGTGCAATGGTTCCAGTTCCTGCAATTTCTCTGCCTCTCCGCAAGTCTTGTTGTTTTAATTGGCTATAAATTTCCAAAGTAAACATCATTCCTGCTGAAGGTCCGCCAATTTTATCCGTGTTCACATCGACTGGAATAGCTGTTTTAATCGTCGTATCATCGACTAAACTAATTCCAAGTCCAGCCTTTTTATCAGCTTCCATTTCAATTAAGGGGGCTTTTACTGTTTTTTCAACACCTTGACGCTTAAATTTAACTTGAATCGTTTCGCCAATTTTCTGTTTTTTTACATAATCAATGAATTCTTTAGAACTTTTGAATTTTTGATCATTTAAAGAAACAATTGTATCTCCTGGTTGCAACAACTCTTTAAATTTAGAATTTTTAGTAATGGACATCACATAAACACCGTTGTATTCCGTTTGATAGCTTTCCCCAGCCGTTTTAAAGGCTAGCTCTATCGCGGAATTAACGGAACTTGTCATATAATACTGTTGCAAATTGTTAAATTCTTGGTTCGATTCGACCTCTCCGTATAATTCCGCCTTCGTTACGCCTTCATGAAAAGGCAAGAAGCGCATAAAGTATAAAAGTGGCGTAGCCCGTCTAATAGCAACGGTTGTCAACATAAAACGACCTTTTTCTTTATCCTCTTGATGATTCACCGTCACCATTTTTGATAAACTGACCGCATCTCCTGGCGATTCAATATAATAAGGAATCGGCACTGCTACACCAAGAACAAGAACTACTAAAATTAATGGTAAAACCCAATTAAGTCGCTTCTTTTGTTTCATCTCATTTCCTCCATCAAGCCTTTTAAGGCTTATATTTCAGTTTAATGGCTTGATTAATAGCCGCTGGTACAAGTTCTGAAACGTCCCCACCAAATTTTGCAACTTCTTTGATTAAACTTGAACTCAAAAAACGGTAGCGTTCATCTGCTAGTAAAAAGACTGTCTCAATTTGACTATTTTGTAATTTATTCATTGAGGCTATACTAAATTCATACTCAAAATCAGTCACATTACGCATGCCACGCACCATTGCACTGACTCCTAGTTTCGTAGCCAGATCAATTGTTAAACCACCTACATGCGCAATCACCTCAACATTAGGAATGTGTTTTGTTGCTTCTTTAATCAACGAAATTTTTTCATTTGAATCAAACAGGGATACTTTAGATGTGTTGGTCAGTACAGCTATAATTACTGTATCAAAAAGCTTTGCCGCGCGTTCAATCGTGTCGACATGTCCATTGGTCAATGGATCAAAACTCCCAGGAAATAGGGCCTTATTCGTCATTCTTTTTCACCTGCTTCAATTTCATAAATCATAATTTTTGTAATGCCGTATCTTTCTTGACGAATTAACGTGGCGGTTTGAATTTTATCTGGTAAATCGACTTTTTTTTCTACTTCACAGATAATTAAGCCCTTATCTACAATCAAATGACCTGTAATTAATTTTTCGATTTGATTCACAATTTCTTGTTTTAGATAAGGTGGGTCTAAAAAAACCAAATCAAACGTTTGTTGTTTGGAACGGAGTAAATCAATGGCCCGATTGGCATCGTTACGATAAACCGTGAATTTATGACTTTCTTTCGTCATCTCAATATTTTCTTTAATTGTTTTTAATGCTAAAGGGTCTTTGTCAATCAAAACGGCCGTATCCATCCCTCTTGAAACCGCTTCAATAGAGAGCCCTCCGCTTCCTGCAAATAAATCTAAACAACTTCCACCATCAAAGTAAGGGCCAATAATATTAAATAGCGATTCTTTGATTTTATCGGTTGTCGGTCTGGTATTAGTACCAGGGACTGCTTTTAAACGTCTCCCACCATATTCTCCTGAAATTACACGCATTGATTGTGACTTCCCTTCTTATTTAAACATTCATTTATCAACTTTTTTCTTTACTTGTTTAGTTTAGTTGACTGGAGTTGTTTTTGTCAATATTGTTTTCAGCTAAACCAAAAAGAGGCCACCGAAATGGCCTCCTCTTTTAATCTACTTATCACACGACTTCTAGTGGGTCTTTTAACAACAACTCATTTTTCCCTTCAATCATGTTGATTTCTTCAATTTCTTCTACTTCTTTACGTGTTTTTCGGTGACCAATTCGTTCACTGAAATTCATATTAATCAACGGGCGGTATGACACTTCCACTTTGCGAACAAAGTGCAACCCATTTAACTTTTTCTCAGCAACTTCCACATCGTCACGATCAATGTAAATCACAACATACTTCATTTTTTTTGACACGTAATGAATTAAACCAAAGCGCTTCAAGGTTTTGAGATGGCGGAGGCTATATACCCAAACAATCATTCCTTGTCGTTCATTTAGAGTCAATTCCATTCTTCATCCTCCTATCCACAACCGCAACTTCCCCCACTACTACAACCACTTTTGCCAGTTGTAAAAAACGGATTGCCTGCAGGAACTTTTATTGTATCAGAAACTGCTTTAGCAAGCGTTAGACTAATTTCATCTAATATCGTTTGTAAATCCGTTTCTAGTAAACGATAGCGATACACAGCTTCATCTGTATCCATTTCTCGCTTTAGACGTCGTACTTCACGATTCAATTCTTTGTAATCTGGCGCGTACTTTCCATATGCTTCAATCGCTTCAAAAGCTGATTTTGCTTTATTAAATGCATGTATTTTTTGTTGAGCTATCGTGTCTTCTTTCAGAGTAACTTTTGCTAAACAATAATCGATTCCAATTTTACTTTCCATAATGTTTTTCACTAAAGTCAATGCCTCTGTTTCTACTTCTAGATATTCTTGAGTTACAATCATTAGACTCCTTCTTTCTACATTATTACTTATAGTATAATCGGAAATACAATTCGTTACAAGTCGCTATTCAATAAAAGTAACGCTTCATGTTTCTGGTAGCCCATTCCTATCGAATTAAATTGTTTGCTCATCAATAGCTCTCTTTGACTTTCTATGCTAAATAGCGAACCTATCGCCCAAGTAACATCGGTGGTTTGATTGAAATAGATTGGTTGAAGTTCTTTAACATCGGATTGGTTTTTTGATAAAAATTCTCCGATTTTCTTTTCGGATAACGTATTACTGGTTGTTGCTTCTTCTAAAGGTTTGGTGTATGTTGCAAAAATCTGACTAGCCAACGCATTTAAATCAGGATTCATTTCTAAAATTGGTACTTTATTTCGCCTTCTCAATACATTAATAATTTCAAAGGCTTCTTGTTGGTTGCCTTGATTTACTGCATTCCAATCTAAATTATCTTGACTAACTGAAGGGGTAGGTGTTTTTGACACCACTTCATAAAGATTTAAATACATCAGGATGGATACATCTAAATAACGTATCCCAATGACTTTGTTTGTAAATTGATCCAATATCAAAATAGCAAAAGTACCGTTGTCAAACGCAATCAACGGATGATTGTTCATGTCGCTTTCAGATAACTCTAGCTCGTAAGTATCTTCATTATATTCCACTTCAAAGTTAGGGTAAAGCGTTGCTGTGCTATAGATAGAATCAATCGTCATTCCTATTTTGAAAGGCGCGACATCTAAGTTGGTTCCTAAAGCAAAAATAGTCACAATTTTTCCATCTTTAACGCCTACTTGTAGATAATCTTTATCTTTTTGATTGTAAATCCACCACTGAAAATCGTACGCCGTCTCATCTTTACGAACGGGCTCACCAAATTGTTGCGTAAATAAGTCGATTGATATTCCAATGTAATCTGCCAAGCCATCAACAGGAACCGTTTTTTGAACCATTCCTGTTTTGGTTTTTTTCGCAACTTGTTCGTTCGTTTTTTGTTGATTTTTATTCGTCGGTGTTTGTGTAGCAGAGTTAAAAACAGGTAAAGCATAGACAATTACCATGGCAACAATAAATAGTGGAATTGTTCTTAAAAATGTCTTCATGTGTTTTTAACCCTCATTTCTTTAACCCGTTTCTTCTATTATCCACTTATCTGGCTTTCATTTCAATCAATAAATCACCAGTCTCAATCAAATCACCATTTTGAACGTAAATTTGATCAATCACGCCCTCAAAGTTTGCTTGAATCGTTGTCTCCATTTTCATCGCTTCAGTAATTAAAATAGGTTCTCCACTCTTAACTCGATCCCCTTTTTTAACTAATACATCTAAAACAGAACCAGGCATTGTTGCTCCCACATGTTCCTTGTTAGTTGGCTCCGCTTTTTTACGAAGAATTGCCGTACCGGTTACACTCATATCTTTAACAACAACTTCTCGACCTTGACCATTTAATTCAAAGTAAATAATGCGCATCCCTTCAGAATCCGGTTCACCAATTTGAATCAGTTTTACAATCAGTGTTTTTCCTTTTTCAATTCGAACTTCAACAGATTCTCCTGTCCGCATTCCATGGAAGAATGTTGGCGTATCTAATAACGTCACATCTCCAAACTGATCGTGCATTTTGCAATAATCTAAGAAAACTTGAGGATACATAATATAACTTAGAACATCTTCTTGAGTAGGTTCACTGCTTATTTTTTCAGCTAATTCTTTTTTCACAGCTTCAAAATCAACTGGCGCTGCCAAGGCACCTGGACGTACAGTGATTGGTGTCCGATCTTTAACAATTATTTTTTGCAGCTCTTTTGGAAATCCTCCTGTTGGTTGACCTAAGTCTCCCATAAAGAAGCCAATTACAGAATCAGGGAAATCAATTGTTGAACCTTTTTCATAGACATCTGCTTCACTTAGCTCATTTTGAACCATAAACAAGGCCATATCTCCAACAACTTTTGAAGAAGGTGTTACTTTAACAATATCCCCAAACATTAAGTTAACGGTAGCATACATGGCTTTAACTTCTTCCCAACGCTCGCCTAATCCTACTGCTTTAGCTTGCTGTTGAAGGTTTGAATACTGACCGCCTGGCATTTCATGCTGGTAAACTTCTGTTTGCGGCGCGCTGATTCCATTTTCAAAATCACTATAATAAGTACGCACGTCTTCCCAATAATGATTTAATTGTTGCACATTTTCAATAGCAATGTCTGGTGTTCGATCGCCATTTACTAAAGCATAATACAAACTACTCATACTAGGTTGACTAGTCGCACCACTCACAGCACTCATCGCAACGTCAACAATATCTACGCCTGCTTTAACTGCTGAAGCGTAGGTGAAAATACCGTTACCACTAGTATCATGAGTATGCAAGTGAATCGGTAAATCAATGGCTGCTTTCAGCTCACTGATCAATCGATAGGCAGCTTGCGGCATCAATAACCCTGCCATATCTTTCAACGCAATAATATGCGCTCCTTGTCGTTCTAATTCTTGTGCCATATCAATGTAATATTGCACGGTATATTTATCTCTGGTTGGGTCATTGATGTCCCCCGTATAACAAATAGCCGCTTCTGCAATTTTACCCGTGTCACGCACAACTTGAATGCTTTTTTCCATTTGTGGAATCCAGTTTAAGCTATCGAAAATACGGAATACATCCACACCATTTTGAGCCGCTTGTTGGATAAAGGCTTCAATGACATTATCTGGATAATTTTGATAACCCACTGCATTTGAACCTCTAAATAACATTTGGAATAACGTATCTGGCATTCTACGACGTAATTTTCTTAATCGCTCCCAAGGATCTTCTGTTAAGAATCGGTACGCAACGTCAAATGTAGCCCCACCCCACATTTCTTCTGAGAATAATTGTGGAATTCCAGCTTGAGTTTCTTCTGCAATCGTTACAAAATCCTGCGTTCTCACTCTAGTTGCTAATAAACTTTGATGGGCATCTCTAAAGGTTGTATCTGTTAATAACACTTGATTTTGCTCTCTAACCCAATCAACGACAGCATCTGCCCCATCTTTATCTAGAATATTTTTAGCACTGACATAGGGTTCATTTGGTAAAATCAATTTTTGTGGTTTACGAGCTGCTGCTAAGAATTTCTTCTCATTTTTTTCAATTCCAGGAAACCCATTTACGGTAATATTGCTAATGTATTTCATCGTTTTATTTCCACGGTCACGAATTTTTGAAAATTTAAATAGTTCAGGGGTTGTATCAATAAATGTTGTTTTGGCATTTCCAGATAAGAATATCGGGTGTGAAATAACATTTTGCATAAACGGAATATTTGTTTTAACTCCACGAATTCTAAATTCTTTTAGTGAACGTTCCATTTTTTGAACCGCTAACTCAAACGTCATTGCTTGCACACATACTTTGACTAGTAATGAGTCAAAAAATGGCGAAACTACACTCCCTTGGAACCCGTTTCCTGCATCTAAACGAATGCCAAAACCACCTGGTGAGCGATACGTGTCAATTTTTCCAGTATCTGGTAAGAAATGATTCATCGGATCTTCCGTTGTAACACGGCATTGAATTGCTGCGCCGATGATTTTAATATCTTTTTGTTGAGGCAACTGCATTTCTGTGAACAGATTTTTGCCCATCGCAATTTGCAACTGAGATTGAACGATATCAATTCCAGTAATCATTTCAGTAATGGTATGTTCTACTTGAACACGTGGATTCACTTCAATAAAATAGAATTTTTCGCCTTCCAACAAAAATTCAACGGTTCCCGCATTGACATAGTGAACATGTTCCATTAATTGTACGGCAGCTTGACACATTGCCTCTCTCAAATTATCTGGAATGGATACACAAGGAGCTACTTCTACTACTTTTTGATGACGTCTTTGAACCGAACAATCACGTTCATATAAATGAATGACGTTTCCATGTTGATCCCCTAGAATTTGAACTTCAATATGTTTTGGATTGGAAATGTAACGTTCTACATAAACTTCGTCACTTCCAAAAGCCGCTTTAGCTTCACTTTTTGCGCGATCATAACTATCTTTTACTTCTCTTTGAGAATGAGCCACACGCATTCCTCGACCTCCACCACCTAAAGCAGCTTTAATCATAATAGGATAGCCATGTTCGTTAGCGAATTCTTCTACTTCTGCAAGACTTGAAACAGGTCCATCTGTTCCTGGAATGGATTGAATATTGGCAGCAATAGCTGCTTCTTTTGCTTTTATTTTATCACCAAAAATGTCTAAATGATGTAAGTCAGGTCCAACAAAGGTAATGCCTTCTTCTTTACAGCGTTTTGCAAATGAAAGATTTTCTGATAAAAATCCATATCCCGGATGAATGGCGTCTGCTCCAGCATATTTAGCAATGCGGATCATATCTTCAATATCTAAGTATGCTTCAATAGGTTTTTTCCCTTTTCCTACTAAATATGCCTCATCTGCTTTAAAACGGTGAACAGAACTTGCATCTTCTTGTGCATAAACTGCTACTGTATCTAAATGTAACTCCGTACAGGCTCTAAAAATTCGAATCGCGATTTCTCCACGGTTAGCCACCAATACTTTTTTCATGACCCCACTCCTTATCCATTCATTATTATTTCCCTTAAAAAAAAGACTTCAAAAACAGAAGTCTTTTCTAATCATATTTTCATTATACACAATCCAGCAGGAACTTAATATCAAAATTGTTTAAATTTACAATATTTCTATCTCGCTAATTTTTCTAAACGCATTTTTTCACGTTTCATTTTTTCAGTCGCGCTGACGTTCAACACTAAACCGATTGAAATCGTCAAAACAAGGGTACTAGAACCACCGTAACTAATAAATGGGAATGTAACCCCAGTGATTGGTAAAAGCCCTACAACGCCTCCTAAATTAATGAATCCTTGCACTAATAACATTGTGGCAATTCCAATACAAAGCAATGAACCAAAAGCATCTTTTGCACGAATACCAATTAAATAAATTCTTAAAATTAAAAAGACAAAGAGTGTCACTACAACAAAAATTCCCAAAAGACCAAACTCTTCACCTAAAATAGACATAATAAAATCCGTGTAAGGCTCTGGTAGATACCCTGTCTTTTGAACACTTTGACCAATTCCTACACCAAAAAGTCCGCCGCGACTTAACGCATAGTAAGAATTTACAAGTTGATTCCCTACAGTTTCAGACACTGAAAATGGATCCCAAAAAGCTACAAAACGTTGGTATTGATATTTATCTAAAAAGGGAGTGTTCTCTCCAAGTTTTTGAACCATTTCTAAAACACCAAAAATAACACCAATCCCCAGCAAACCGGATCCAATCCCTAAAGAAACGGACACCCCACTTGCAAAAATCATGACAACCCCGATAACTAATATAATTCCAGCGCCACCAATATCAGGCTGCATGGCAATCAATAGTAAGAAAAATAAGAAAATCGTTAATGGCGGGGTTACTGTATTTCTAAAATCATGCACAATACTTCGTTGTTTTTTAGAAAAAATAAATGCAAAATACCAAATAATAACAATTTTACAAAATTCAGCTGGTTGTAAATTAAATCCAAAAATACTTAACCAACCTGCTGCTCCATTTAAAGCTTTTCCAAAGAAAAACAAGTACAATAAGGAAAGTGCAATTACTAATAGAGCAAACATAACTAAACGTTTATTTTTTAACATTTCATACTTAAAGGACATCACCAAAAATGAAACGAAAAGCCCCATCAGCACAAATGCACTTTGTAATTTAAAAAAATGATCTGGCGTACTACTAATTGGTGGAATAGTTGCCACAAAACTACTGGCACTGTATACCATTAAAATGCCAAGTACGGATAGGATTAAATATGGTATAAAAATATAATAATCAAGATATTTTAATTTTTTCATATAGTTGGCTAAATCTCTAGTAGCCCATAACCTCCCTTATGAACTAAACTTGCTCTCTTTTTTCGTCATACATTTCAGTGTAAACGTCATTTAGTGTTTTTTCTAAGTCGCTTAATATCCGATGGCCTTCATCCTCTGAAACAATGCCAATTTTACTAGCATAGGCGATTTCTCTGGAAAAACCATACATTTGTGTATCAACAACTTCTTCAAATGCAGGACATTGCGCTAAACATAAATGCTTTTTTTGACTACTTATTAACGTATATATTCGTTCTGCGTCTTCCATCAATGCAGTTAATGCCATCTCTTTTTGGACAAATTCTGACATGCCTTAATCCCTCCCATAAACTTACTCATTGTTTATTATAGCATAAATTAAGCAAACACAAAGACTAAAGATGATTAAATTTAGCTTTTAAATAAAAAAAGTTAGCTAAGTAAAATTCCCTTAGCTAACTTTTTAAAACTTTTATTCTGTAGCAGTTAAACGGCTTTTCTTAGCTGCTTTTTCACGTTCGTTTTTGTTTAGTACTTGTTTACGTAAACGAATGCTTTCTGGTGTAATTTCACAATACTCATCATCGCCTAAGAATTCTAATGATTCTTCAAGAGATAATTTACGAGGACGTTTGATGACATTTGTTTGGTCTTTATTAGCAGAACGGACGTTAGTCATTTGTTTTGCTTTTGTAATATTAACCGTAATATCATTTTCACGTGAGTTTTCACCAACAATCATACCTTCATAAATTTCAGTACCTGGTTCAATAAAGATCGTTCCACGGTCTTCAACACCCATTGTTCCGTAAGTTGTTGTTTTACCTGTTTCAGTTGAAACAAGTGCACCATTACGACGTCCGCCAATTTTACCACTTAATACAGGTAGGTATTGGTCAAATGTGTGGTTCATGATTCCGTATCCGCGAGTCATTGATAAGAATTCTGTTGAATACCCAATCAATCCACGAGCTGGAGCTAGGAAAGTTAAACGAACTTGTCCGTTTCCGTTGTTTTGCATATCTTGCATTTCGCCTTTACGTTGGCTTAATGATTCGATAATTGAACCCATGTACTCTTCAGGTGTGTCGATTTGAACTAATTCAAATGGCTCACATAATTTTCCTTGGAATTCTTTAACGATTACAGATGGACGTGAAACTTGTAATTCATAGCCTTCACGACGCATGTTTTCAATTAAGATTGATAAATGTAATTCGCCACGTCCAGAAACAACCCAAGCGTCAGGAGACGGAGTGCTTTCAACACGTAATGAAACATCTGTGTGTAATTGAGACATTAAACGTTCTTCGATTTTACGAGAAGTAACCCATTTACCTTCGCGTCCTGCGAATGGTGAGTTATTTACAAGGAAAGTCATTTGTAAGGTTGGTTCATCAATGTGTAACACTGGTAGTGGTTCTTGATGGTCAACAGGTGTTACTGTTTCTCCAACGAAGATATCTTCCATACCTGAAACAGCAATTAAATCGCCCGCTTGTGCTTCTTGGATTTCTAAACGTTGCAAACCAAAGAAACCGAATAGTTTAGTGACACGGAAGTTCTTAACAGAACCATCTAATTTAGTTAAGGCAACATTATCGCCAACTTTAATGGTTCCACGGAACACACGTCCAATACCGATACGTCCAACGTAGTCATTATAATCTAATAATGATACTTGGAATTGTAAAGGCTCATCGCTATTGTCAATTGGAGCAGGAATTGTTTTAACGATTGTATCGAAAACATTATCCATTGTTGCTTCTTGATCATTTTTATCATCAGACATACTAGAAGTTCCGTTCATAGCTGAAGCATAAATTACTGGGAATTCTAATTGATCATCATCTGCGCCTAATTCGATAAATAATTCTAAAACTTCATCAACAACTTCAGCAGGGCGAGCTGCATCACGGTCAATTTTGTTTACAACTACGATTGGAATTAGTTTTTGTTCTAAAGCTTTTTTCAATACAAAACGTGTTTGAGGCATTGTTCCTTCATATGCATCTACAACAAGGACTACTCCATCAACCATTTTCATGATACGTTCTACTTCACCACCGAAATCGGCATGTCCTGGTGTATCCATGATGTTGATGCGTGTACCTTTATAGTCAACAGCAGTGTTTTTAGCTAAGATAGTGATTCCACGTTCTTTTTCAATATCGTTAGAATCCATCGCTCTTTCTGCTAGTTCATTATGAGAATCTAATGTACTTGATTGTTTTAATAATTCATCAACTAATGTTGTTTTACCATGGTCAACGTGGGCAATAATTGCGACGTTTCTGATATCATTTCTTCTTTTCATAAATATATTCCTCCGAGACTCTTTGAGAGTTATTTCAATGCTACTGATTCGCTATCCACTCTACGTGTAAAACAGTTCACTTATCAAGTTGAAATTCAACTTGCGGAACTTTTCTCATAAGTTTTTTGCAAAATCCGATTTGAAAACGCACTGAAAACTTATGACGACAACTATCAACTTATCTAGTCTAACACTATTTTGCCTCTTTGAAAAGAAAAAAATCTTGGTTTTTGCAGTTTTTTTTAAGAAAACGTTTCAAATTGAAGAATAGCGACACTCATTCTCTCTGAATGTTTTCTGTAATTGTTATTTTTCAATTAAAAACAGCGTCATTTTACATCGTTTTCTACTTTGTCGTTTCAATTTTTTAGTTATTCTATTTTTATTGAACAGCCTTTTTTATTTCTTGAATCACTCCATTAGCAAATGCTGAACAACTCACTTCTTGGCTTCCTATCATTAAACGATGAAAATCAAAGGTCACTTGTTTTTTTTCAATCATCTTTTCAATCCCTATTTCAATTAATTTTGCTGCTTCCTGCCAACCTAGGTACTCAAAAAGCAACGCGCCTGATAATAAAACAGATGACGGATTCATTTTATTTAGCCCTTTATATTCAGGCGCCGTTCCATGGGTGGCTTCAAAAATGCCGTGTCCCGTTTGCAAATTATAATTCCCTCCAGGAGCAATCCCAATCCCTCCAACTTGTGCTGCTAAAGCATCTGAAATATAATCTCCATTTAAATTAAGGGTTGCGATGACATCATACTCTTCAGGATTAATTACTATTTCTTGTAAAAAGATATCCGCTATTCGATCTTTGATTATTAATTTTTTTTCATCAAGCGCCATTTGATATGCTTTAGTTGCTGCCTCAATTCCTTTTGATTTTTTTATTTCATCATAGCTACGCCACGTGAAGACTTGTTCTTGAAACTCCTCTTCAGCAAGATCATATCCCCATTTTTTAAATCCTCCCTCGGTAAATTTCATAATATTTCCTTTATGAACGAATGTAACTGAGGTTCTTTGATGTGTTAAAGCATAGGTGATTGCCGCTCTGATCAGACGTTGTGAGCCTTCAATCGAAACAGGTTTAATGCCAATGGCAGACGTTTCAGGAAACCGAATTTGAGTCACGTGAAATTGCTCTTTTAAAATCGAAATCAATTCTTTAACAGCTGGACTTCCTGCTTCAAATTCAATGCCTGCATAAATATCTTCTGTATTTTCTCTAAATAGTATCATATTTGTTTTTTCAGGATGTTTTAGTGGCGAAGGAGCCCCTTTAAAATAACGAACTGGTCGATAGCAAACATACAAGTCTAATGTTTGTCGTAACGAGACATTAATGGACCGAATTCCTTCTCCTATCGGTGTCGTCAAAGGGCCTTTAATTGCAATTAAATGTTCTTTTAAAACCTCTATCGTTTCTGTTGGCAACCATTCCCCCGTTGCAAGAAAGGCTTTTTCACCTGCCAGCACTTCAAGCCATTGGACTTCACGTTGCCCATCATACGCTTGAAAAACAGCCTCGTTAAATACGTTTACCGCTACTCGCCAAATTTCAGCACCAATTCCATCTCCTTCTATAAAAGGAATAATTGGTTTATCTGGTACCACTAATAGCTGGTTTTCAAAACGAATTTTCATTCCTAACTCCATCAATATCCCTCCTTTATCGTTGATTCTTTCATTTCTTGATAGGTTTGATTTTGTAAACCGACATAACTAGACTGTGGCCGAATTAAGCAGTTCTCGTTTTTCTGCTCGTTGATATGCCCTAACCAACCCGCTATTCGGCTCATTGAAAAAAGTAAAGTAAACAAATCATGATTGATTCCTAAAGAATGGTACACCGTTGCCGAATAAAAATCGACATTCGGAATCAAACCTTTTTTTTCTTTTAAATAATGCTCTACCTCACAAGATTTTAGATACCATTTTTCTTGCTTTGTTTTATCCGTCAATTCTTTTGCTAATTTCTTTAAATGTTTTTTACGCGGGTCTTCTGTCTTGTATATTCGATGACCGAACCCCATAATTTTTTCTTTACGATCAAGTTTTTCATCTAAATAGGTTGAAACCGCACAATCTTGACGATCCATTTCCAGGAGCATTTCAAAAACCTGCTCATTAGCCCCACCGTGAATTGGGCCTTTTAAAGTTCCAATTGCTGCTGTGATACACGAATACACATCTGATAAGGTTGACGCACACACGCGACTAGCGAAAGTAGACGCATTTAACTCATGATCTGCATGAAGAATCAGCGCTTGATTCATAGCAGCTACCTCGACTGAATCCGCTTCTTCTCCTGTTAACATATATAAAAAATTCGCCGCAATAGAAAGGTCTTTACGTGGAGAAATTGGATCTAGCCCAACCCGCAGTCTCGAAAAAGCCGCTACGATTGTTGGTATTTTTGCTTGCAACGATAAGCTTTGTTCATAGTAAGCACGTTTGTCAATCGCCTCAGCGTGTTCATCAAAAACGCCCAATAATGAAATCGTACTTCTTAGCACACTCATGGGATGCAGCTTTTGGTGACACTGAATTTTTAAACAGGTAATAATCGTATCAGATAGTGCCATCCGATCGCCTAATTCATAAATAAAGTCGTTGTATTCAGTTAAGTCAGGCATTTTTAAATGCCATAATAAATAAATAACTTCCTCAAATGAAACCTTTTTTAAAATTAATTCATCAATATTGTAACCTGCGTATAACAATTGATTATTCACAATCGAACTGATTTTTGTTTCACTTACAACAACGCCTGCCAACCCCTTATGAATTTCCATCTTCTGATTCCCCCTTCTTGACGCTACGTTCCCTCTTTTGAAGCAAGTTTCTTCCGTACAACCATAGGCAAAATCCCGCCATTTTGATAGTAGGTAAGATCCATGGGTGAATCAAAACGAACAATAGCTTTAAATTGAATTATTTCTCCAGCTTCATTCGTAGCTGTTACTAAAACTTCTTCTCCAATCTTTGGCTCATCACTCAACGCAACCTCGTAGCGTTCACTCCCCGTTAACCCTAGTGAATCTGCATTTTCCCCCAACCTAAATTGCAAAGGAAGAACACCCATCATCACTAAATTAGCGCGATGAATCCGCTCAAAACTCTCCGCTAATATGACTTTCACGCCCAACAACTGAACACCTTTTGCTGCCCAGTCTCTTGACGAACCCATCCCATAATCTTTTCCTGCTAAAATAATTAAGTTTTGCTTTGCTGCTTGATACCGCATTGCTGCCTCGTAAATAGACAATTGCTCCCCAGTAGGCCAATAAATCGTGACGCCACCTTCAATCGATGGTACAAGCTGATTTCGAATTCGAATATTCGCTAAAGTCCCTCGTAACATGACTTCATGATGGCCTCTTCTTGCTCCATAAGAATTAAAATCTGTTACAGCCACTCCTTTTTCAAGCAAATAGCGACCGGCTGGTGAATCTGGCGCAATACTTCCAGCAGGTGAGATATGGTCGGTTGTAACAGAATCTCCAAATTTCCCTAAGACTGCTAAATGGGTTAACTGAGTCGGATTTTCTAGTTTTAACGGTAGATCATTAAAGTAAGGTGGCTCTGCAATATAAGTTGAGTCCCCCCATTGATACAGAGGATTTTCCGAGGTTTCAATCTGATTCCATTCCAAATTATTGGTAAAAATATCTTGGTATTCAGTTTGAAAAATAGCGGGAGTGACATACTTATTAATAAGGGTTTCTACTTCTTTTCGAGTTGGCCATAAATCTTTTAAATACACCGCTTGCCCGTTTTCTCGGTAGCCAATAGGTTCTGCTGAAAAATCAATTTCAACCGTACTAGCTAAGGCAAAAAGAACCACTAAAGGGGGTGCTGCTAAATAGTTGGCTTTTACCAATGGATGAATACGACCTTCAAAATTCCGATTGCCACTCAATACAGCCGAAACGACTAATTTTTCTTTTTCGATTCCTTCACCAACAACTGGCAATAGCGTCCCTGAATTCCCAATACAAGTCGTGCAACCGTACCCAACTAAATGAAAACCTAACGCTTCAAGGTAAGGCATTAGACCCGCCTTTTCTAAATAGGCTGTGACTACTTTTGAACCTGGCGCCAAGGATGTTTTGACGAATTTAGGAACTTGAAGACCGGCTTCAACTGCTTTTTTGGCAACTAGACCTGCACTAAGCATGACAAATGGGTTCGATGTATTTGTACAACTTGTAATTGCAGCAATCGCTAAACTACCTGTTTTCATCACCACTTGTTCCCCATCAATTGTAATCTGCGCATTCTTTTTAAGATCATCCTCTGTTAACCCAAACCCTTGACTGCCTTCTTTTAATCTTAATGATTTTTGAAAAGACTCTTTTATATGCGAAAGAGGAATCAAATCTTGAGGTCTTTTTGGTCCTGCTACGTTGGCCTCAATTAAACTCAAATCTAATTCAATTACATGTGTATAGGCTGGTTCTATTTGATTCTCTTGGTAATACAATTGATTTTCTTTAAAGTAACAATCCACTAATGCCACCTGCTGTTTTGTTCGCCCTGTTAATTTCAAATAACGAATGGTTTCATCATCTACTGGAAAATAGCCACAGGTTGCTCCATATTCTGGCGCCATATTAGCGACTGTGCCTCGATCAGCTAAACTAAGGTTTTTTAAGCCTTTTCCAAAAAATTCAACAAATTTTCCAACCACATTTTCTTTTCGCAACAATTGCGTTACTTTTAAAGCTAAATCTGTTCCAGTTGCCCCATTAGCTAGATCGTTAATAAGTCGAACGCCAATGACTTCGGGAATTGGAAAATAAGAAGGCTCCCCTAACATACTCGCTTCTGCTTCAATTCCGCCAACGCCCCAACCCAGCACCCCAAGGGCATTAATCATCGTTGTATGAGAATCCGTCCCCACCAATGTGTCTGGATAAATTAGCGCATTGTTTTCATCCAGCGGCTGAGTCCTTACAACCGTTGCCAGATATTCTAAATTGACTTGATGAACAATTCCAGTTGCAGGAGGGACAACACGATAATTGTCAAATGCTTTTTCTGCCCACCTTAAAAATTCATACCGTTCCTGATTGCGGTAAAATTCCATTCGCATATTCGTTAGCATGGCGTTGTGACTACCAAACGCATCCACCTGCACGGAGTGATCAATCACTAAGTCTACAGGTATTTGAGGGTTAATGCTTGTTGGATCCCCACCAAAATCTGCAACCGTTTGACGAATTGAGGCCAAATCAACAAGCGCTGGTACACCAGTAAAATCTTGCAGCAAGACTCTTGCTGGAAAAAAAGGCACCTCACCTTTATTTTTTTTATCACTAGCCCACTGTGTTAAGCGATACAACTGGTCAGCCGTAACTCCCGTTCTTCCTTCTTGTCTTAAAAGAGCCTCTATTAAAATCCGAATGGTATATGGCAATCTGTGTACGTTAATTTCTGCCTCTTCTTCTAGTGCTTTCAGTGAATAATAATGATAAGTGACTCCCTCTAATTGAAAACAGTTTTTAGTTGTGTTCATTCCACTCCTCCTAACACTTCATATTCCCAGAAATTATACAGACAATCAACCTAGTTGTAAACAATATCGTTTGCTTTTGATTAGTATTCACCCTGTATAATAGCTACTTGAGAATGTAACGTTCATGTTACATACATTTTTTAGTTTTTAATCCGATTAAATGAGAAAACTCTCATTTTTATTATGTTTTTCTATCCATAAAATGACTGTACTGACTTAGACCTATTTTACACACCTTCTTTAAAAAAAAATTTAGAACCTTGCTAAAGCTTTACAAATCACATTCTCCTGTTATTTGTGACAAAAATAAAAAAACATCAAAATAAAAGAAAAATTCTCTTATTTTGATGCCTTCTATTTTTTTAATAAGTATTCGGTTAAAATTTCTTGATATGCTTTTGGCGTTGCTACAATAATGCCGTTGTTATTCAATAAATCAACGGCTTCTCCATTTAACTTTTTGTAGACTAACCCAACCTCTTCTGCAATGACTTTTCCTGCTGCGATATCCCACGGACAAAGTGAATAAGAAAGATAGGCGGCTAATCGCCCACTGGCTACATGAACTGTTTCAATCCCAGCAGACCCAACCATTCTTACACCAGAACTAGCTAAGCCCATTTCTGTTGTATGGTAGCGATTTGTAGCAAACATTCCACTGTTAATCGCAACCAATCCTTCTTTTAAGGAAACATCTTCTACCACAGGTAATTTTTCTTCGTTGCAAAAAGCCCCCTGGTCCTTCATTCCCCAATAAAGTTCCTTTTCGATTACATCATAAATATAACCCATTTGGCCTATTCCATCATGGTAAACGGCTAGCATAATCGCAAAATTTCGTTTTTGTTTCACAAAATTTAGCGTTCCATCTATCGGATCTAGTATCCAAATAGTTCCTTTTAAATCTTGAAATTGATTGCCAAAACCTTCTTCACCCATAATTCTTTCAGATGGAAAAGATTGCTGAATTTTCTTGATTAAAAACAGTTCAATTGCTTTGTCCATATTTGTCACTAAATCATTACGATGGGTTTTTACTTCCACCGTTAGTTCCTCTTGAAATGACGCTAAAATCATCGAAGCGGCTTCTCTCATCCATTCTTTGATTAAAGCATGTCGTTTTTGAAAATCCATTGGTCCTCCACTCCTTACGTTATGCACTAACTCCATTGTACCAAATGAAGCGCTAAATAAGGAACAAAAGACTAAAAAAAGAACCTCATTACAGTAAATCGTAATGAAATCCTTATGCAAATTGACTTATAAACGTATATTTTTTTTTGTACTTTTTTTCGCCTCTTGAACGACTGCATACAAGGAATAAGAGGATAATTGCTGAAATTCACGACTCCATTTTTTTTCTTCACCTGTTGCTGGAATCACTTGTTTAAATGCTTGGTATTTAGTTAAAAACTCTTCTCGGTTAATGCCTGTTTCATATGCCAATTCCACTGCTCGCCAAAGGTCAATTACTTGCACCATTTCGGCTCTAGACCACTCTAAATCAATGGGGTAACTGTAACTTTTTTCCATGTTTTTCCACCTATGTCTTTCGATTATTTCCCTTGTTCAATAATGTCTAATTGTTCTCTAATTTGTTTTGCAACACCTAAAATCTCTTGGCGTTCATCATCTGAAAATCCAAGTTCATAAGAAGCACTAATCCCGTTCTCACCTAGTAAAATCGGTAAAGATAGCGGAATGGCTTTGTAATCGTCCATATCTACTAGATGAACTAATGGAACGATTGCTTCTTCATTGTTGCTGATTAGTTGAACTAATTTTGCCAATGTCGCAGCGTTTGTGTACCCTGTTTGGCAAAGCATATTGTCGTCATAACGTTTTAATATCATTTCTTCCATTTTAAACATTGCTTCTTGATTGAACGCATTTTCGGAATTAACTGTTAAACCTAAGACAGGCGTTCCACCAACGTAAGAGCGACTCCAAATCGCTATTTTCTGGTTTTTTTGACTGCCCCCAACAATATACCCTTTTACATCATGAACTGAAATTTTAAAAAATTTACTCAACATATTTTGGAAATAAATTGTATCAAAATAAGTACCCAATCCAAATATGCGCTCTTTTGGCAATCCTGAAAACTTCCAAATCAAATAGGTGAAAATATCCGTTGGTTCCGTTGCAATAATCACCATGCCATCAAAACTGTTTGCCATGGCTTGATTAATGATTTTTCGAACTAGTTTAATGTTACGCTTGAGATATTCTTTATCCGTTTCATCTTCTTTGCGCTCTTCGCACGCTGTAATAATTAATAAATCGGTATCGTGAAATTCTTTTTCATTGCCAATCTTTAAAGTAGTATGTGGAAAAATGGCTTCTGTATAAGTTAAATCCTTAAAAATCGCCATATCCAGCTCAGGTACATCTAATAAAACCAACTCCTTGATTTTCATGCGTAACATACTTAAAAAAGTAAAATCATACGCGGTTCGATTGTTACCGGCTACCATTACTTTACTTAGATGACCTCTACCCATCTAACACCCTCCTGTATTTCAACCACTGTTGCAAAGTTTTTTTGTAGCTAAAAACTTTACTCTCCATCTCTTATTATACTAAATTTGCTGTCCGATACTTCTTTTTGTAACAAAGTCATCAATTTGTCATTATAATGTAATGAATCTGTTTTTTTAAATCAGTTCATAAAAAAAGAACTTCTACAAAATTAATGACGAATCATTAATTTTTAGAAGTTCTTTCAATAAAATCAAATTGATTTTCAGTATAAGCACGTCTCCTTATAAAAGCAGACGACTTAGCGTCTGTGCGCCAAGATTTTTATATTTTGTAGAATGCTCTAATTAAATGTGGATTGGCATACCTAATGCTAATTCAGCAGCATCCATAACTGTTTCAGCTAATGAAGGATGAGCATGAACTGTAAGAGCGATGTCTTCAGCATTCATACCTGATTCAATTGCTAAACCTAATTCAGCAATAATATCACTTGCGCCAACGCCGGCAACTTGTGCACCAACAAGAACGTTATCTTCTTTAGTCGTTACTAAACGTACAAAACCTTCAGTAGCATCCAGAGATAAAGCACGTCCATTTGCTTGTAGAGGGAATTTAGATGCTTTAACATCCATTCCTTCAGCTTTTGCTTCTGCTTGAGTAAGACCAACAGATGCTAATTCAGGATCCGTGAAACATACTGCAGGCATTGCTTTATAATCAACTGCTACTTTTTTACCAGAAATAGCTTCTGCAGCAATTTTAGCTTCATAGCTTGCTTTGTGTGCTAATGCAAGACCAGGAACGATATCGCCAATTGCATAAATATTTGGTTTATTTGTACGGCCTTGTGCGTCAACTGTGATTAATCCACGTTCGCCAACTTCAACACCCGCTTGTTCTAAACCTAATTCATCTGTATTTGGACGACGACCAACTGTTACCATCACATAGTCGGCATCAATTGATTTTTCAGCACCATTTACTTCATATTTAACGGTTACGCCATCTGCAGTTTCAATTGCTTCTTTAGCCATTGCACCTGTTTCAATTGTAACGTTTTTCTTTTTGAAGTTATCTGTTACAAATTTAACCATATCTTTTTCAAAGTTAGGCAAGATAGAAGGAGAACCTTCTAAAATGGTTACTTCAGCGCCTAAGTTTGCGTAAGCTCCAGCTAATTCGCTTCCGATATATCCGCCACCGATAACCACTAATTTTTTAGGCACTTCTTGAAGTGCTAAACCACCAGTTGAATCAATGATACGTTTGCCAAATTTAAATCCTTTGATTTCAATCGGACGGCTACCAGTTGCTACAATTGCGTTGTTGAATGTATAGCTTTGTGCACTTGTTTCAGTCATTACGCGTAGGTCATGCTCATCAACGAAGAAAGCTTCACCACGTAAAATTTCAACTTTGTGTTTTTTCAATAACATTTCAACACCACTAGTTAGTGATTTGACAACTTTATTGTTTTTCCATTCTTGAGTTTTAGCAAAATCTAAAACCACATTTTCAGCTGTTACACCAAATACTTCTGAGTGCATAGCGTCTTGGTAGTGATGTCCAGCACTGATTAGTGCTTTTGAAGGAATACATCCAACGTTTAAACAAACTCCACCGATATTTTCTTTTTCAACGATTGCTACTTTTTGGCCTAGTTGAGCTGCACGAATAGCGGCAACATATCCTCCAGGGCCTGAACCAATAACAACTGTATCTAATTCGATTGCGAAATCTCCTACTACCATTTTATGATCATCCTTCCATTAATAATAATTCTGGATCTGCTAGTAATGCTTTCATATCGTTCATTGCTTTTTGAGCAGTCGCTCCATCAATGATACGGTGATCAAAGCTTAATGATAATTGCATAACTGGTGCTACAACAATTTCATCATCAGCATTTACAACTGCTTTTTTAGCGATTTTACCAACACCTAAAATAGCAACTTCTGGGTAGTTGATAACTGGAGTGAACCAGCCGCCACCGATTGAACCAATGTTGCTAATTGTGCAAGATCCGCCACGCATATCTGCTGCTGCTAATTTACCTTCAGCTGCTGCTTTTGCATGAGTTGTAATTTCACCTGCAATTGAGAAAATACTTTTCGCATCTGCATTTTTAATGTTAGGAACAAATAGACCGTGATCTGTATCTGTTGCGATTCCAACGTTTACATAGTGTTTGTAAACAATTTCTTGAGTCGCATCATCAATTGAAGCATTTAATGCTGGATATTTGCGTAAAACAGATACCAATGCTTTTACAACATATGGTAAGAATGTTAATTTAACGCCTTTATCTGCTGCGATATCTTTGAAACGTTTTCTGTGAGCCATTAATTTAGTAGCATCTACTTCATCGAATAGCGTAACGTGTGGTGCTGTTGCTTTACTGTTAACCATTGCTTTAGCAATTGCTTTACGAGTTGGAGACATTTTTTCTCTTGTTTCCATTTCGCCCATTGTTGAAGTAAATGGTTGTGCTGGTGCAGCTGGTTTAGAAGCTGGAGCTGATGCAGTTGTTGTTGAAGCTGCTGCTTCTTCTTTAGCTGCAGGTGCTGCTGTTGCGCCACCCGTTGTAAAGTTTAAGATATCTTCTTTTGTGATACGTCCGCCTTTACCAGTTGCTGATACTAAACTGATATCAATTCCTTTTTCACGTGCTAATTGACGTACTGAAGGCATTGCTAAAATGCGTTTTGATGGATCACTTGTTGCAACGACTGAACCTGCGCCAGTAGCAGCAGGTGTTGCTGTAGTTTCACTTGTTGGAGTTACTGCTGGGCTTGCTGGAGTTTGTTCAGTTGCAGGTGCACTGTGATCAACGAAGTCTGGTGCATCAATTTCAACTAAAACATCACCAACATTGGCAACTGTTCCTTCTGAAACAAGAATGTTTTTAACAGTACCTGTTACTGGAGATGGAATTTCTTCAACTGATTTGTCATTTTGTACTTCTAATAACGTATCGTCTTCATTGATTGTATCGCCTGGAGCTACAAACCATTTAACGATTTCGCCTTCTGCAATTCCTTCCCCAATATCTGGTAATTTGAATTGGAATAAAGCTGAAGCACCACTTGCTGCAGGTGCAGCTGTTGGAGCTGGAGCTGATTCTTTAGCAGGAGCAGGAGCTGCTGCTTCGTCTTCTTCATGCCCTGGAGCGTCGATTTCAACTAAAACATCACCAACTACGGCAACTGTTCCTTCTTCAACTAAGATACTTTTCACAGTACCTGTTACTGGAGATGGAATTTCTTCAACTGATTTGTCATTTTGTACTTCTAGTAAAGTATCATCTTCATTGATTGTATCGCCTGGTTTTACAAACCATTTAACGATTTCACCTTCATGGATTCCTTCACCGATATCTGGTAATTTAAATTTAAAAGCCATTTTCGATAACTTCCCTTCTATATTAACTAGTCTGTCTTTTACAAAATAGTTTGTTCAAGTGCTTTAGAAATGAAACAAATGCAACCAATCCATAACTCTCAGAGATGTGATTGCATTCGTTTTAATCTTGGAAATAAATTAGAAGTTGTATACTTCTTTAATTTTTTCTTCAATATCTGTTGCATTTGGTAACCAGATGTTTTCTGCTTGACCGAATGGGAAAATTGTATCAGGAGCTGCAACACGTCCAATTGGAGCTTCCAATGAAAGAATTGCGCGTTCTGAAATTTCAGACATAACCATTGCACCAACACCTGCTTGACGTTGTGCTTCTTGAACCACTACTACGCGACCAGTTTTTTCAACTGAAGCAATAATTGTTTCAATATCTAATGGTGAAACTGTTCTAAGATCCACGATTTCAACTGAAATGCCTTCTTTTTCAAGTTTTTCAGCTGCTTTTAACGCTTCACGAACCATAGCGCCATAAGTGATAACTGATACATCTGTACCTTCTTTAGTGATAGCTGCTTTGCCTAGTGGAACAGTGTATTCGCCATCAGGAACTTCATCACGGAAAGAACGGTATAATTTCATGTGTTCTAAGAAGACAACTGGATCGTTATCGCGAATAGAAGAAATCAATAAGCCTTTAGCGTCATATGGGTTACTTGGAATAACAATCTTGATACCAGGAGATTGAGCAATCAATCCTTCTAAGTTATCTGAGTGTAATTCTGGAGTGTGAACTCCTCCACCAAATGGTGCGCGGATTGTGATTGGCATATTACGAGTGCTACTCATACGGTAACGTGTACGAGCTGCTTGTCCTACGATTGAATCCATTACTTCAAATACGAATCCGAAGAATTGGATTTCTGGAACTGGACGGAAGCCTTCTAATGCTAGACCTACTGCAAGTCCACCAATACCTGATTCTGCAAGTGGTGTATCGAATACGCGGTCTTCACCGAATTGTGCTTGTAAGCCTTCAGTAGCACGGAATACCCCACCATTGTTCCCAACGTCTTCACCGAAAATCAAAACGTTTTCGTCTTTGCCAAGTTCAACTGCAAGCGCATCTGTGATGGCTTGGATCATTGTTTTTTGTGCCATGATTATTTACTCTCCTTTGCTTCAAAGATTGCAATTTGTTCTTTAAGTGTTTGAGTTGGTTCTTCAAACATGTTTTTCAAGAAATCAGAAACTTTTTGTTTTGGTTCTTGGTCAGCTTCTTTAATTGCGTCTTTAATTTCTTCTTTTGCTGCTTCAATTACTTCGTTTTCTTTTTCTTCAGTCCATAAGCCTTTCTCAGTTAAGAAAATACGCATACGTACTAATGGGTCACGTTTTTCCCAGATATCGTCTGTTTCTTTTGTACGGTAACGAGTTGGGTCATCTCCTGAAAGTGTATGTGGACCATAACGGTAAGTTAAAGTTTCAATTAAAGTTGGGCCGTCGCCTGCAATTGCACGCTCTCTTGCTTCTTTTGTTACAGCGTAAACTGCTAAAGCATCCATTCCATCAACTTGTACTCCTGGGATTCCAGCAGCTACTGCTTTTTGAGCCAATGTTACAGCTTTAGTTTGAACTGAACGTGGAGTTGAGATTGCATAGCCGTTGTTTTGAACGATAAAGATTGCAGGTGCATTGTATGCTCCAGCGAAGTTCATTCCTTCGTAGAAATCTCCTTGTGATGAACCACCATCACCTGTATAAGTTAAAACGACATTTTTCTTGCCGCGTTTTTTAAGACCTAAAGCGACACCAGCAGCTTGAACGATTTGTGCACCAATAATGATTTGTGGTGGCAATGCTTGTAAGCTAGCGTCATATTTGTTACCAGAAGCATGTCCTCTTGACCATAAGAAAGCTTCTTTTAAAGGTAAGCCGTGTTGAATCAATTGAGGAACATCACGATACCCAGGCAATAATACGTCTTCTTTTTCAATTGCATAATGACTTGCTAATTGACTTGCTTCTTGTCCAGCAGTTGGTGCAACGAATCCTAAACGTCCTTGACGGTTTAAGGCTGTTGAACGTTGGTCTAACACACGTGACCATACCATTTTAGACATTAAATCAACTAACTCTTCATCAGATAAATCTGGCATTAGATCAGGATTAACAATCTTCCCATCCTCATCTAAAATTTGTACTGTTGGAAATTCCGCATTCACGCCGTGTAGTAATGCATCAAAATCGACAGGTTTATTCTTTTTTGTAGCCATCTTTAACCATTCCTCTCTTCATCACAATCTATTTTTGTTTGTAAGATGCTGTTTTATACAGTTATTGAAACTGTATTAGTGTAATCTCTTTACTCATTTAATTTAACACGCTTTCATAGGATATGCAAGGGATACGAGTCATTTTTGATGTTAGGAAATCGTAAAAAGTCTAGGGTTCACATAGAAAATATGCTTAACACGCTATCATAGTGAAAACATTCACTTTATACTTTTTTAAGAAGAATAATGAATAAATCAAGATTTAAAAATGACTTGATTTCAATGAATTGCGTCGAATCAAGTTCAATCTGTTACATTCTAATTGAAAAACTGTATTATTATTTCGCCTTTTTCATGAAACAGTTCCCGCATAATATTTTTTTCACAATTCAAAAAAAGTTGATTAGATTTTTCTCATAATACGTTTTTGCCAAAAAATCTAACGAATACTTCTTTTTAGCAAACAATATTGTTTTTATCTTTCTTTTACTACGATAACTTTTTCCCTATGCTTTCCCTATTCAAAAATTTGTCTTTCTTCCTATAATATAGGAAGCACAAAAGAAGACTTTATCTTATCAAAGATAAAGTCTTCTTTTTAAAGCCACTCTTTATTTATTTTAATATAAATTGTTTTAACCAGTTGCACTGCAATCCCATAAGCCAATACAATCAGAACCATCCATTTCCAATAAGCTGTTGGCAAGGCTACAAAATTAAAGAACCCACCTAAAGCTGTATCAGGAATAAGAATTGCAATCACAATCACACAAATTGTCGAAATGGTTACAGGGATGCTCGCCATACTTTGAATAAACGGAATTTTCTTAGTTCGAATAATATGAACAACTACTGTTTGAGTAATCAATCCAATAACGAACCATCCAGAATGGAATAGGGCTTGATTGCCTATTGTATTGGCGTGGAAGACAAAATACATTAACAAGAACGTCAAAATATCAAAAATCGAACTAATCGGTCCAATGGATAAGGTGAACTTCATCAAGTTTCCAGTGTTCCATTTAGCTGGCTTCATTAAGTCTTCTTCATCCATTCGATCCCATGGAATCGTTAATTGCGCAACATCATAAATCAAATTTTGAACAAGAAGTTGGATAGAAAGCATTGGTAAAAAGGGTAAGAACGCACTTGCTACTAACACACTAAATACATTCCCAAAGTTCGAACTAACCGTCATTTTAATGTATTTCATCATGTTACCAAAAACCGTCCGACCTTCTAACACACCATCTTCTAAAACCGTTAAGCTTTTTTCTAGTAAAATAATTGAACTTGCTTCCTTCGTAATGTCTGCTGCCGTATCCACAGAAATGCCGACATCTGCTTTTCGTAAAGCAGGAGCATCATTGATTCCATCTCCCATAAAGCCAACAGTGTGACCTTTTTTCTGAAGAAGAGCAATAATTCGTGCTTTTTGCATCGGGTTTAACTTAGCAAAAAGATTGACTTTTTCTGAAGCTTCCATTAAGGCTTCGTCACTCATTGTTTCGATTTCATTGCCTAATAAAACTTGTCCTACTTCAATACCGACATCTTTACAGACTTTTTGTGAAACAATTTCGTTGTCTCCAGTTAAAACTTTTACCGTTACACCATGCTCGTGTAGCGATTTAATAGCTGTGATGGATGATTTTTTTGCTGGGTCAAGAAATCCCATAAAACCAGCTAAAATCATTTCATTTTCATCTTCAATACTATAGATGGCTGTATCATGAACCTCTTTTTTATAGGCTACACCTAGCACACGCATGCCATCTTGATTCATATCCACACTAACGGTCAACATTTTTTCTCGCAATGAGTCGGTTAAGGGAATCACTTCATCGTTAATTTCCACATGGGAACAGATTTTCATCATTTCTTCTACGGCGCCTTTTGTAATCATTAACTGATGACCTTCGTTATTGACTGCTACTGTTAAGCGCCGTCTAGAAAAATCAAATGGAATTTCATCGATTTTTTCAACATGTCCTATTTTCTGTGCCAAATTGTTTTCTTCATAGTAATTAATAACTGCGTGATCCATTAAATTCTTCCAACCTGTTTGATAATTGGAATTCAAAAAGGCTAAATCTAGAACTTTTTTACAGTTATCACCAATTGGACTAACGTGTTTAACAAGTACAACATGGTCTTCTGTGATTGTTCCAGTTTTATCTGTACAAAGAATATCCATTGCCCCTAGATTTTGAATAGCATTGAGTTCTTTAACAATTACTTTTTTCTTAGACATTTTAATGGCGCCTTTTGCTAAATTACTTGTAATAATCATTGGCAACATTTCAGGCGTCAAGCCAACTGCTACAGCAATCGCAAAGAAAAATGCTTGGCCCCAATCGCCTTTAGTCAAACCATTCAGTAGAAAAACAATCGGAACCATGATAATCATAAAACGAATTAACACTTTACTGACGTTCTTTACTCCGCGATCAAAACTAGTCTCTCCTCTTTTTTCAGAAACATTAGACGCGATATCGCCAAAGAAGGTATCATTTCCTGTTTTTAAAATAATTGCTCGACCTTGTCCACTTAAAACATCGGTTCCCATAAACGCTAAATTGGCCAAATCTAAAGCCGTATCTTCTGCTGTTGGTTCTTCTACTTGAACTAATTTTTCAACTGGCATTGACTCGCCGGTTAAAGATGCTTGATTCACAAACAAATCTTTTGTCCAAATGAAACGTGCATCTGCAGGAATCATATCCCCCGTTGATAAATTAACAATATCACCTGGAACAACTTCATCAATTGGGATTTCAGTTGTTACTCCGTCTCTTGTGATTCCACATGTTGTTTCAATTAATTCTTTTAAAGCTAAACTGGCTTTTTGTGAGCGGTATTCTTGAATAAAACGAATGCCAACACTCAGTAAAATCATCACACCCATTACAAGACTTGCTTCAAAGTCATTGGTTAGTGCAGATACTACCATTAAAAGAGCTAACACATACACAAAAGGATCTTTAAAAGCTTCTATTAATAGAATAAACCATGGGGTTGGTCTTTGTGTTGCCACTTCATTTAGACCGTATTCTGCTAACCGCTTGCTTGCCATTTCTTCACTTAAACCATTTGGGCCTGTTTGGTAATTTATCATTACTTTTTTTTCAGATAAACGAGCTAATTTTTTTAAATCGTTATCTTTTGATTTTTTTTCAATTTGAATTTTTTTTTTTCGATTCATCATCATTTTCTTTGCCTCCATTTCTTGTCAAAAGAAAAGAGGAACAGTTCCTAATCAATCCAACTTCGTTAAATGGTCAGTATCACTAGGAGGTTTATTCACCTTTTCCTTCGACTTCTGACTTCCAGGGTCACTATTTTCACTTGCTTTAGTCGTACTTTTCATGATACTCACCTCACTTTGAATGGTTAGGAACCCAGAGAACAAGAGATCTACTTGAACTGATTTCCATTGAAAATTAAACCCGTTTTGTTTAGATGCATGCAAAAAAGCACATACTCAAAGAACAGAGTATGTGCTTGGAAAGTTTCATCTAAACCATCACATCACAAGATAAGCGCAACAAAATAAGCTACTTATACTTTCTCCATCATCGAGCTTTAGCACTATATGGCGTAGATTATTCATCAGCTACGTTAAAAATGACCTTAATTCGATCAAACTTGTTGACCCATTGGCATCTCTCGATGTTTTTGGGCAGCAGCATATTTCCATATAGGAGCCTCACCTAACAGAAGCGTGTATTTAATTTTCTTTACGTGCTCAGTATAGTGTTCAGAAATTGATTCGTCAAGACATTTATTAATTTTTTAGAATCAACTTCAACTTTTAGTGAACCTTTTGACACTCGTACAATAATAGCTAAAACTTGTCGTGACAACTTTTTAAAGGTTCAATTAGGGAACAGTAGCAAGGCAAAAATAAAACCAATTGCTAAAAGCAATTGGTTTTATTTTTTAAACTACGCCTTGAGAAATCATTGCATTTGATACTTTTAAGAAACCAGCGATATTAGCACCACTTACAAAGTCCCCAGGAATGCCATATTCAGCAGCCGTATCACGACAATCTAAGTAAATTTTAGTCATAATTTCTTTTAATCTCGTATCAACTTCTTCAAATGTCCAGCTTAAACGCAAACTATTTTGACTCATTTCCAAAGCTGAAACGGCTACGCCTCCTGCATTTGCTGCTTTGGCAGGACCATATAAAATACCCGCATTTTGGTAAATTTCTATTGCTTCTAAGTCACTTGGCATATTTGCGCCTTCTGCTACTGCATATACCCCATTGTCAATCATTTTTGTAGCAATTGTGCCATCGATTTCATTTTGAGTTGCTGATGGCAACGCAATTTGATAGTTTTCGTCGATTTCCCAAACAGATCCTTCGTTATATTGCGCTGTTGGATGTTCAAGAACATACTCAGAAATGCGCTTGCGCTCAACTTCTTTTAATTGTTTGACTGTTTCAATTTTAATACCCTCTAAGTCAACAATATAACCATTCGAATCTGAGCACGCAATCACGGTTCCACCTAATTGATGTACTTTTTCAATTGCGTAAATCGCCACATTTCCACTTCCAGAAACGACTACTTTTTGATTTTTAAAGCTTTTCCCCGTATCTTTTAACATTTCTTCTGTAAAATAGACCAACCCATAACCTGTTGCTTCTGTTCTTGCCAAACTCCCACCCATTGGAATAGGTTTTCCTGTTAAAACACCTGCATGGGAACCATTTAAACGTTTATATTGACCAAATAAATAACCGATTTCTCTTCCCCCAACACCAATGTCCCCTGCTGGAACATCCGTATCCGGCCCGATGTATTTTTGAAGTTCTGTCATAAAACTTTGACAAAATCGCATGATTTCATTATCTGTTTTACCTTTTGGATCAAAATCACTGCCACCTTTTCCGCCACCAATCGGTAAACCTGTTAAACTATTTTTTAAAATTTGTTCAAAGCCTAGAAATTTGACAATACTTTGGTTGACACTTGGATGTAGTCTCAATCCGCCTTTATAGGGTCCAATTGCTGAACTAAATTGCACTCTAAAACCTCGGTTTACTTGAGTTTTCCCTTTTGCATCGGTCCAAGGAACTCTAAATTGAATAATTCGTTCTGGTTCAACGATTCTCGACAAAATATTTTCTTCCATTAATTGCGAATGTCGTTCTAAAACAGGTTCAATTGAGTTGAAAAACTCTTTGACAGCTTGTAAAAATTCAGTTTGATGCGGATCTCTTTCCATTACTTCTTGATAAACTGCTTGAATATACTGTTTTGCTTCTCCCATCAAATCACTCCTAAATAGAATTTGTCACGTTAAATTTTAATTATTATCTCACAAAAAACTCATTTTTAAAAGAAATTTATTGTTTTAAAAAAATGATTTCGCTTACATTAAAACCATCGTCTTACCCTCTTTAAATTTCATTAAAATTGTTCTTGAAGTTCGTGCAATTTAATGACAATACTGTTAAAATGGATAGGACGAAAGAAAATAATTGATGCAATTTAATTAAACAAGATTAGTAGGAGTGACGATTTATGATAACAATGGATACTATTATTAGGGAGGGCAACCCTACGTTACGTGAAATTGCTGACGAAGTAACTTTTCCTCTTTCTAATGAGGAACAAACTTTATGCAAAGAAATGATTGAATTTTTAAAAAACAGTCAAGATCCTGAATTAGCTGAAAAATATAATTTACGGGGTGGTGTTGGTTTAGCCGCACCGCAATTAGACATCAAAAAAAGAATTATCGCTGTTCATATTCCTAGTGATGAACAAGATGCAGAGCCGATTCTTAGTAGTATTATGATTAATCCTAAGATTATTAGCCATTCTGTTCAAAGCTCTTGTTTAGCAGAAGGCGAAGGCTGTCTTTCAGTGGATCGCGAAGTACCTGGTTACGTTGTTCGTCATAGTAGAATTACATTGACTTACTTTGATACCGAAGGAACTTCCCATAAAATTCGCTTAAAAAACTACCCAGCAATCGTTGTGCAACATGAGATTGACCACATCAATGGCATTATGTTCTACGACCATATTAATTCACAAGAACCTTTTAAGGTTGAAAATGATGTTACAGTCATTTCTTAACAACTAAGACGAAGCGCGTTTCTGGCTTTGTCTTTTTTTTTATTTCAAAATATAATACTTAGATTCTCACTCTCTTCGTACATTTATCAGATTTTCTTTTATTTACTTATAACTTTCTCCTTGCTCTCTTCACCTATTTACTATTTTTTTAGATTAAAAGCCTTTTATCAGAAAGTTGTTTAAGTTGACTTCACCATTAAAAGAGAATATGATTAAACAAATAGATGTTCTTTTAATCTAATTTTAATAATTAAAAATAAAATTAAGTGGAGGTGAATTCTAATGACTAACAATACCGTTATTCCAATAGTTTCCGCGTCAGATGAAACATACGCTCCTTACCTTGGTGTAATGATACAGTCATTACTCAACCATCTTCCTGATAAGTACTCTGTTATTTTTTATATCATTGACGATCATATTTCAGAACAAAGTAAAGAACACTTAAGTTCACTTGGTCAAATTCAGTATCTTTCAGTTAATAAAGCTCTTTATCAACATTTTTTGGAAAGCGATCATATAACCAAAACTGCCTATTATCGAATCTCTATTCCTGATTTATTCGTTGATTTAGATTATGAAAAAGTGCTTTACTTGGATGCTGACATGTTGATATTAGATGATATTTCAAAGCTCTTTCAGACTGATATAGGAAATGCCATTGTTGGCGCCGTGATTGATCCGGGACAAGCTAAAACTTCTTCTCGTTTAGGCATCACGACAAACGATTATTATTTTAATTCTGGCACACTCTTAATTCAGCTCCAACAATGGCGTAAAAGTCATATTACAAAAAAGACAATTAACTATTTAACCAACTTTCCTGATAAAATCATCTATCACGATCAAGATGCTTTAAATGCCACTCTTTATGAAAACTGGTTCCCCCTTCATCCAAAATGGAACATGCAAACTTCTCTTATTTTCAGAAAACACACACCCCCTGATGCCTATTACGCACAAACTTATGAAGAAGCCATCGCACTCCCTTCAATCATTCACTTTACCGGACACGACAAACCTTGGAATACCCTGAAAAATCACCCGTATACCCAAGCTTATTTAGCGCAACTTCATGCAGGACCTTTCAAAAGAACGTTATACCAAACTAAAGAAACGGAGGAAATACTATGACATCGTTAACTAATCATGATAAACCTATTTCGATCGTTTCTTCAACAAATGAAAATTTTGCTCCTCACTTAGCAACACTACTTTGTTCCTTATTAGATAAAAACAATACTCCTTTTCATTTTTATATCATTGATGACGGACTGAGTTTGCGTTCGAAACTTCTTTTAAACCGAACCATCAGTGCCTACAATCAAGCGGTTATTTCTTATATTTCAGTAGATGCCAGCCTTTTTGAAAATATGGTAGAAAGCAACAGAATCCCTCAAACAGCATATTATCGCATTGCAATACCCAATTTAATTACAGATCCAGACGTGGAGCGTGTGATCTACCTTGACTGTGATATGTTGGTAATGGATTCTATCAAAGAATTATGGGAAATGAATTTAGGCGAACATTTAGTAGGGGCCGTTGAAGATGCCGGATTTCATCATCGACTTGAAACTATGGGAATTCCATTTCAATCTAGTCGCTATTTCAACTCTGGTTTAATGGTCCTAGATTTAGCAAAATGGCGACAAGAACAAATTTCAGAAAAAGTGTTACAATTTGCCCATGATTTTCCTAAAAAATTAAAATTTCATGATCAAGATGCTTTAAATGCCATTTTGCATGATCGCTGGACGCCACTTCATCCAAAATGGAATGCTCAAACCTACATGATGTTAAAGGAAAAAGTTCACCCCTCCTTACTTGGTCATTTACAATATCGCGAAGCTAGAAAAAGCCCAAGCATCATTCATTTTTGTGGACATGAAAAACCTTGGATGGGTATTTCTCGTCACCCATTTGCTTCTTATTACCATCACTATCGCAGTAAAACAGCTTTTGACTATGAACCCATAACAATCCAAGACTATGTGGAGGGCTAATAAACGTGGCTACCAATCAGGTACTTCTCGCAACTAAAAAAGAATGAAAACGACGATTTCTACCATAAAAGGGAAATCGTCGTTTTTTATTGTTTCATTAAATTAAGTTTAATTTCGTCAACGCTTTGGCAATCCCATCTTCATTGCAATTATCAGTTACGTAGGTTGCTTGTGATTTTACCAATTCTACAGCATTTCCCATCGCAACTCCTGTTCCAACCATCGTTAACAATTCTAAATCATTTAGACCATCACCAAAAGCAATGGTGTCTTCTACTGAAAAGCCTTGCATTTTAGCAATCTTTAAAGCTGTATTTGCCTTAGAACCATCATAGGGCAAAATATCTACTCCCACATCGTGCCAACGCACAAAACGAAACTTAGGAAATTGCCCTTGTTCATAATGTTTTTTTTCTAGTTCTGAATAAAAAATCAAACTTTGGTACAACTTATTTGACTGATAGAATTCACGGTCATAGTCTGGAACGCCAAAATCTATGCTATTCATCGCTTCTTCAATCGATTTTTTACTGACTTCATCACGACTTCTTAAAAGATCAGCTGATTGATAGACAATTTGATGTCCTTGTAAATCGGCTACTTGTAGCAGTTCTTCATATGCCACTGGATCTAACGAATTTTCAAAGACTAATTCATGATGATAATAACCAGCTGCTCCATTACATACAATATAACTATTAAAATCCAACTCTTCAATTACTTTTTGTGCTAAGAATAAATTTCTACCTGTCGCAATTGCAAGCTCATGCCCATTCTTTTTAAGCGTTTTCAAAGCATCCCTTGTACTAGCTAAAACTTCTTTATTCTCATCCAACAACGTACCATCAATATCGAAAAAAATCATTTTTTTGTTCATTTGCTTCTCTCCTACTTTCAACTCTTCTTTACCTCTATTAGTTTACCGATAATTGAAGCAAAGTGCAAAACAAAAAAAAGAAATTCAACGAAATTGAATTTCTTTTTTTGTTTCTTAACGAGGCTGGCTCCATTTTTTAGGACTCCAAATCTCCCCTTCTAAAGCCACTTGTAAGCTTTCGTTATCTGAATTTAATTCATTTATATATTCAATTGTAGCATCTACAATAAACTGATCTTGATCACTTTTTACTAGTTTTTGTAACTCTTCCTTGACCCATTCTCTCGTTTCCATTTTCTATTCCTCACTTTCCTTGCCAATTCAGTTTACTACATGAATTAAAAAAAGAATACTAAAGTGGTTTAAAACAAAAAAGACAACCTGTTAAGGTCGCCTCTTTGCTATTCTGCTTCTTCGCTGAATTGGCTATTGTATAATTTTTCATAGAAACCACCCTCAGCTAAGAGGCTTTCATGGGTTCCTTGTTCGATAATCTCTCCTTGATTCATTACAAGAATTAAATCAGCATCACGAATGGTTGATAAACGGTGGGCAATTACAAAACTTGTTCTGCCTTCCATTACGCGCTTCATCGCTTTTTGTATCAACGCTTCTAAACGGGTATCCACAGAACTCGTCGCTTCATCTAAAATGAGAATTTTAGGATCAGAAATGATCGCTCGTGCAATTGTTAGCAATTGCTTTTGTCCCAGTGAAATATTGGATGCTTCTTGGTTTAACACCATCTCATACCCATCTGGCAACGTACGAATAAAATGATCCACATTGGCAGTTTTAGCTGCATCCACCACTTCATACTCAGTCGCATCAAGCTTACCAAACCGAATATTGTCTGAAATACTCGCATTATACAACCAAGCATCTTGCAACACCATACCAAATTGAGATCGAACATCTGCTCGTGACATTTCTTTTGTATCAATGCCATCAATTTTTATAGCGCCATGATCCACATCGTAAAAACGCATTAGTAAATTAATCAAGGTTGTTTTCCCTGCCCCAGTTGGACCAACAATTGCAACTGTTTGACCGCTTTTTACTTCCACATTTAAATCTGTAATCAATGGATTTTTCTTATCATAACCAAACCCTACATGTTCAAAGGTAACATCACCTCGAACTTTTTCAGGTAAAGGGTATTGAACTAAATCTGGTTTTTCTTCTGGCTCATCTAAAATTTCAAAAACTCGACCGGTTGCTGCTGCTGCACTTTGTAAGACACCAGACAACTGTGTAATTTGTGAAATAGGTTGATTGATTTGCCAAATGTATTGGGTGAAGGCTTGTAAATTCCCTAGAGTCAACATACCATGAATCACAGAATAACCACCAAAAACAGCAATCCCAACATAAGCTAAATTTGAAGCTAAACCAACTAATGGCATCATTAAACCTGAAACAAAAGCAGCTTTAAAACCAAAACCTGCTAATTTATGGTTGATTTCTTTAAAGTTGGACAACGTGTCCGCTTCTTTACCGTATAATTTAATGACCGAAAAACCGCTATAACTTTCTTGAACAAAACCGTTTAGTTCACCTAACGCTTTTTGTTGGCCTTTAAAATAAGGTTGTGATTTTTTGACAACTGCTTTTGAAATAAAAATCGAAGTCGGAATAATCAACAAGATAATAATCGCCAATGGGATAGAAATATATAACATCATTCCTACTGCAAATACAATTCCCATCACTGAATTCACAATTTGAATCAAGCTTTGTTGCATTGCATTACTAATCGCATCCACATCATTCGTCACTCGACTTAAAATATTCCCTTGTTGATTTTTATCAAAATAAGAAACTGGCAAGCGATTGATTTTATTGTCAATATCACTTCTTAAATCACGCATCGTATGTTGAACGACATTCGTCATAATGAAACTTGCTGACAACATTGTTATTTGGTAGATCGCTGCAGCCCCTAGCATATATAAAAGCACTTTTTGAACATAAGGGAAGTTCACCGCTGCTGCTGGCACATGGTTAGCGATATCTTTCATATTGTTTCCAACTTCTGTAATAATCAGTCCCATAATAAAAGGCTGTAAAGCATTGGCCATCATACAAATGATCGTAAGAAGGATAGCTGAAATAAAACCAATTTTATAGGGTTTTACATAAGCACTTAAGCGTTTAATTGATTGAATCGAGTCTCTCATGCTAACTCCTCCTTCGATAATTGTGAAGCCGCAATATCATAATAAACGTCACATGTTTTTAATAATTCTTTGTGGGTACCCATACCGATAACTTCTCCTTCATTTAAGACAAGAATTTTATCTGCATGCATAATCGTTCCCACTCGTTGTGCTACAATCAACACGGTAGCTTCTTTTGTTTCAGATTTTAGACGCGCACGTAATTTTGCATCGGTTTGATAATCTAATGCAGAAAAACTATCGTCAAAGATATACACATCTGGTTTTTTAACAATTGCACGCGCAATAGACAAACGTTGCTTTTGACCACCTGACATATTGCTTCCACCTTCGGCTAAAAGCTCATCGTATTGAGCTGGTTTTAATGAGATAAACTCTTTTGCTTGAGCAATATCAGACGCTTCTTCTAATTCTCCAGTTGTCGCATTCCATTTTCCATAGCGCATATTTTCAGCAATCGTCCCTGTAAAGAGCAAGGCTTTTTGTGGAATATAACCAATCTTCTTACGTAAAGCACTTAGTTTATAGTCTCGTACATCCACGCCATCTAATAAAATACGCCCTTTTGTTACATCGTAGAAACGCGGAATCAATTGAATTAAAGTTGATTTCCCACTTCCGGTACTTCCGATAAAGGCAATTGTTTCACCTGGTTTTGAAGAAAAACTAACATCCCGAATAATCGGCGTTTCTGTATTTCCAGGATAAGCAAACGTCACATTTTCAAAAGTTAAATACCCATGCGTTTCTGTTTCTGTAATGCCATTTTCATTTTCTGTAATAACTGGCTCCGTTGCTAATACTTCTTCGATACGGTGAGCAGAAACAGCCGCTCTTGGATACATCATAAAGACATTTGCAAATAACATAAATGAGAATAACGCGTGGAAAATATATTCAATAAATGCTATTAAATTTCCAACTTGTAAATCACCTGTATTGATTTGACTTACACCTAACCAAATGACAACGGCAAAAATGATGTTGAAGACAACCGAAAATCCTGGTTGCGCATAGGCCATTAATTTAAAGAGCTTTTTTGAAACAGTTGCATAGGCATCGTTGACTACTTTAAAACGTTTTTCTTGAAATTTTTCATTTACAAAAGCTCGAATCACTCGTAGACCTGTTAAATTTTCACGTAAATTTAAGTTAATCGCATCCAAATTCGATTGCTGACTTTCAGAAAGTGGTTCTGATTTCTTTCCTATTAATAGAACCCCAATCAATAAAAATGGAATGGCTGCAAAAACGACCCAAGATAATGAGGGGCTTGTTCGTACAATCATGATAAAGCTCGAGATGAACATTAATGGCGTCATCATTCCCATTCTTAAAATCATCTGCATAAATTGCATCACTTGAAACGCATCATTTGTTGTTCTAGTGACCAACGAAGACACGCCGAACTGGTCATATTCACGATGCGAAAACGATTGCGTTTTTTCAAAAATATCGTCACGAATATCTCGTACAATACTTGTTGTGATCTTACTTCCACAATAAGCTAGAAACATCAGTGCGACTAAACCAATCAAGCAAATCGCAATCATAATCAGGCCATAATATTTAACCTCGCCAAAATCATTCACGGCGATGCCATTATCGATCATTTTTGCCAATAACGTCGGCAGTCCTAACTCGATTAAAATAAAGCCAAACACACTTAAAAAATTTAAAAATACCAATCCCTTATATTTCATCGTGTAACGCCACATTAATTTCAATTTATCATCTCCTTTTCCCCGTAACCATTGTGTTTTAATATTATAAAACACAAAAAAATTGAATAATTTCACTATACCATAATTTTTGCGGATATGTCAGATTTTTTTCTCTTTAATCAGTATTTATTGAAACAAACCATTCATAAAAACTTATTGTCCATTAGAAAACGCCTTTTATTTTTATCGCTACTCTTCCCTAATTTATCTTGATTTCATGGATTCTTCCAATTTGATTGTTTTAGAACCATTTACTTTCTATACTTCACTCAATAATTATGGTAAAATACAGTTACAATGTTGTGATTAAAACACAGCCACCTGTTCGGGAAAAAATAACAACTTTTCAAAGTTTGTTATTAAAAGTATCGTTAACACTAGTTGAACCTTATTTTAACAATGGTACCTTTCTGTTTTCATTTAGTCAGCTACTTCTTGTTCTCAAAGGAACCTATCTGATTACCGAATAAATCAATTTACAGGGCAAATCTGGCCCTTTATTTTGTATGGTTATGACTATCACAACAATTGAATTAAGTTTTAGCTTATTTAGATAAATTCACTGCATTTGCAGTTATATAAGGAGAGAAAAATATGATTTTTAAAGTCACTTATCAAGTAACAAAAACCAGAAATCCAAAACGTGAGGACACTCAAGCCCTTTACGTAGAAGCAGAAACAGCGGTAGCAGCCCGAAAACTAGTTGAAGAAAACACCCCTTACAATATTGAATTTGTTCAACCAGTAGAAGGAAAGCACTTAGCTTACGAACAAAAAAATCCTGACTTCAAATTAACGGAGTTTTAAGCAATGAAACCAACTATAAAAAACAATGAAGCTGCTGTCTTTGGTATCGGGGGGCTAGGGGAAATTGGGAAAAATACGTACGGTGTTCAATTTCAAGACGAAATTATCATTGTAGATGCTGGTATTAAATTTCCTGAAGACGACTTATTAGGAATTGATTATGTGATTCCTGATTATAGTTACATTGTTCAAAATATCAATAAAGTAAAAGCACTCGTGATTACTCATGGGCACGAGGATCATATCGGTGGGATTCCCTTCCTATTGAAACAAGTAAACATTCCAGTCTATGCAGGTCCGCTTGCACTAGCTTTGATTCGTAATAAATTAGATGAGCACGGCCTTTTACGTGATGCGGAACTACATCAAATTGGTGAAGATTCTGTATTAAAATTCCGTAAAACAAGTGTAAGTTTCTTTAGAACCACACATAGTATTCCAGACGCACTAGGAATCGTTGTTAAAACACCACCAGGTAACATTGTTTTAACGGGTGACTTCAAGTTCGATTTCACACCTGTTGGTGAACCTGCTAACTTGCACCGCATGGCAAAAATTGGAGAAGATGGTGTATTAGCACTCTTGTCTGATAGTACAAATGCGGAAGTTCCAAACTTTACTCAATCTGAACAAGTTGTTGGCGAATCCATCACTAGTATTTTCCAAAAAGTAGAAGGTCGAATTATTTTTGCGACTTTTGCATCAAATATTTCACGTCTCCAACAAGTTGCAAATGCAGCGGTAAAAACCGGTCGTAAAATTGCTGTTTTTGGTCGAAGCATGGAAGCTGCTATGGTCACTGGGCGTCAATTAGGTTATATCACTGCACCTGAAGATACATTTATCGATGCTCATGAATTAAATCGTTTGCCTGCAAATGAGGTAACGATTTTATGTACCGGCTCTCAAGGTGAACCAATGGCAGCGCTAAGCCGTATTGCCAACGGAACTCACCGTCAAATCTCCATTCAACCTGGCGATACAGTTGTCTTTTCAAGTTCACCTATCCCAGGCAATACAACTAGTGTAAACCGCGTAATCAACTTGCTTTCTGAAGCTGGTGCCGAAGTGATACATGGAAAAGTAAATAATATCCACACTTCAGGACATGGCGGACAACAAGAACAAAAATTAATGCTTCGTTTAATGAAACCTAAATATTTTGTTCCTGTCCATGGTGAATTTAGAATGCAAAAAATTCATACGACACTTGCCGAACAAGTTGGGATTCCAAAAGAAAATTCCTTTATCCTTGCAAATGGTGATGTTTTAGCATTAACGGCTGATTCTGCTCGCTCTGCTGGTCATTTCAATGCAAGTGATGTTTATGTTGATGGAAAAGGAATTGGCGATATCGGCAACGTGGTCTTACGTGACCGTAGAATCCTCTCTGAGGAAGGTTTGGTTGTGGTCGTTGTGACCTTAGATTATAAAACAAAAGACGTTTTAGCTGGTCCAGATATCCTTTCTCGTGGTTTTATCTACATGCGTGAGTCTGGTGATCTAATCAATGAAGCGCAACGTGTTATCTTTAAAAACTTAAAAGAAGCATTAAAAGAAGAAAATGTAACTGAACAATATATTAAAGAAACGATTATTGGCAGTTTGCAACCTTTCTTATTTGAAAAAACAGAGCGTCATCCAATGATTTTACCCATCATTATGCCTGTTTAACCATTCTATAAAAAGGATTGTTCTAATTACTTAGAGCAACCCTTTTTTTGTTGCGTTTTCGAATAAAAAATTGAATGAGTTAACAAAATTAAATTTATTCAGATAAATTTAATTTAACCATTTCTACCTTCTCTTCCCACCTTTTTTATGTAATGCATCTCTTTAAAACCACTAATACAACTATTTTATTAGTTAACTATTCACATGAACTATAACAATACATTGATTTTTTTACTAAATTCATTAAAAAAAATAGGCATGCGTATCTGTTCGCCTTTACTTATTGAACGTATGTTCGTATAATAGGATTATCTTATTAAAACGAGAGGTGAACTGTTACGGAATTGGAATTGGACTATTCTAACGAACCACGTTCGGATATGTTATGTATCGACATCAAAAGTTTTTACGCTAGTGTTGAATGCGTTGAACGTGGCTTAGACCCACTTAAAACCATGCTCGTTGTAATGTCTAACGCCGAAAGCAACGGAGGGTTAATTTTAGCTAGTTCACCTGCTGCAAAAAAACAACTAGGGATTTCTAATGTGATGCGTAAATTTGATTTGCCTCACCACCCTCAACTAATCATCGTTCCCCCTCGTATGAGTTTATACATCGAGAAAAACAAACAAATTATCGCTATTTTTAGAAAATATGCAGCTGAAGAAGATATTTTAGTCTATTCAATCGATGAAGCTTTTTTGAAAATAACCCCTGTCAAAAAACTGTTTCATGCTACTCCTTATGAACTTGCGCGAAAAATCCAGTACGATGTCTACCGTCAGCTGGGCTTGTACACTACCATTGGGATTGGGGATAATCCGTTGTTAGCCAAACTTGCTTTAGATAATGAAGCCAAAGATGCCCCCGATTTTAAAGCCGAATGGCGCTATCATAATGTAGCGGATAAAGTTTGGAGGATTCCCTCATTAACAGATATGTGGGGAATTGGTTCCCAAACGGCCAAAAAATTAATTCAAATGAATATCCACTCAGTCTATGACTTAGCACATTTTGACCCTGGAATACTTAAAGAAAAAATGGGGATTATCGGTGAACAACTTTATGCACATTCATGGGGGATCGATCGTAGCGATATTTCAGTTAAATACAAATCCTTAGAAAAATCTTACAGCAATTCGCAAATACTGCTTAAAGACTATACTATTCAAAAAGAAATAGAATTAGTCATTAAAGAAATGGCCGATCAAGTGGCTACAAGGTTACGCAAAAAAAATTGTCAGACACAGTGTATTTCTCTTTTTATACGCTATTCAAATCACGAAGTAACCAAAGGCTTTAATCGACAACTCAAAATTACCGCTACTAACAATACCAAGCAATTAATTGAACACTGTCTTACTTTGTTTCGCAACTATTATAAAGATGAAAGTGTCCGACAAATTGGCATCAGTTGCTCAAAACTAGTTTACCGTACGGATATCCAATTGGATCTATTCAAAGAAATAAACGAACAAGTCAACGAGTACCATTTGGATACAGTTGTTGATAAAGTTCGCACTAAGTATGGTTTTAATAGCTTGATTCATGCAAGTAGTCTTCTTGAAGGGGCTACTGCAATCAAGCGTAGTTCGTTAGTAGGTGGACACGCATCAGGAAAGGAAGAACGTCATGCTAAATAAATTTAACGATCATTATCAAGACCGAGGAACAGTCAAATGGCAAGGTATGTATTTATCTGAACACAGTCAGTCATTGGAGAACGATGCAACTGAATTAGCTGATACTATTTCTCAAAAACCTCAAATGACTTCCCTTGAAATAGCTTCTGTTTTAGATTCGGCTATTGTTAAGAATAAGAAAGTAGCCATTCAAATCGAAGAAATTAATGAAAATGGGGATTACGCTAAAGATACAATCGGGAAAATAAATGGCTATGATGAACTAGGGATTTATATCGATCATATCAAAGTTGGTTATGATGAAATTAGAAATATTCAACTTTATGAAGAACTAAAATGGAGTGCCGTAAATTAAAAAAAATAAAGGATCGTATCGCTACGCTACTTTATTTTTTCATTTTTTAACATGAACTTGGGATTAATATAAATTGACTATTTAAATTATTAACGTTATAATTAATTTAATATTTTGTTTTATAATGTAAAAAAGACGAGTCATTAGTTCCCAAAACCTAATGACTCGTCTTTTTAATTGTTATAGATATTCATAGATCGGCTCATCTTTTGATTCATCATAATCTACTTTTAAATCATGACCACTAAAATACCACTCATCACCGTCTTCAACGAAATACGTTACGCCTTCTTTTTCAGTACTTCCTAGCGGATTACGAGGTTCGACTAATTCAATCCCCAAAGAGAACCCTTGTTGAATGGGACTAGTTCCACCATATTTTCCAAAAAAACGGACAAAGGCTCCATTTGACACACCTACTTCATCTTCAAACCATTTTTTTGCAGTATCTGTAATTTCAATTTTCATTTTATTAATCGCACAAAAGCTTTCTTTCGTGACTCCTCCTCTCCATCAATCATACACCCTCTATTCTACCATAAATAGTAAGAAAACCACATTTTGCTGTTTACACATTTAAGGCATCATTGCTTCTAAACGGTCTAAATCAATCACTGAACCTACAACCATCAAGGTATCGTTTTCTTCAATTGTTTCTGTTGCTTTTGGTGAAATAATCATTTCCTGTCCGCGTCGAATCCCAATGACTGTCAAACCAAATTTCGCTCTAAAATCTAATTCATCAAGTGATTTGCGATAAAATTTTGGATTCGTTACCTTTAATTCTACTAACGAATATTCGTCTGACAACTCCAGATAATCCACCACATTTTTAGAAACTAAATGATGTCCTATACGAATTCCCATATCTCTTTCAGGATGAACAACGTGATCTGCCCCAATGCGTTCTAATACTTTTCCGTGATAATCATTTTGTGCTTTAGCCGTTACAAACGGAACACCCATTTCTTTAATCATTAAAGTAGCCAGAATACTGGCCTGAATGTCTTCCCCAATTGCAACAATAACATGATCAAAATTACGAATGCCTAACGATCGTAACACACTTTCATCTTGAGCATTTGCTACTACTGCATGGGTGGCGATATTCATAAACTCATTTACACGGTCTTCACTTGAATCAATGACTAACACATCTTGACCAGCTTCTACTAACGTACGGCAAATACTACCGCCAAAACGACCTAATCCAATAATCGCAAAGTTCTTTTTCATTCTTTATATCACCTTTCATAAGTGCTTCATTTTAATTTTCGCTCTCTTCCTAGTATAACAAAAAAAAGCAAAACCAACAGCTTTCCATTCGGTTTTGCTTTCCTTTTATTTGATAAGATGGTGTTTAAACGCATAAATCGCTGCTTGTGTTCGATCTTCTACGTCTAATTTAGCCAAGATATTGGATACATGGGTTTTGACCGTCTTCAATGTAATAAACAATTGATCCGCAATTTCTTGATTTGAATTCCCTTGCGCAATCAATAATAAAATTTCATTTTCACGATTAGTCAAATCATCATGCAAGACAGGTTCTTTCTTTTTAGTAAACCGTTCCATCATCTTACCTGTCACTTCTGGTTCTAAAATTGACTCACCAGCGTATGTAGAACGAATGGCATTGGCAATTTCTCCTGCAGTTGATGTTTTAAGCATATAGCTAGATGCCCCTGCCTCTAATGCTGGATAAACTTTTTCATCATCAATAAAACTTGTGACAATGATAATTTTTGCTTCAGGCCAATCTTTTAAAATCGCTTTTGTAGATTCAATCCCATCCATAACATCCATCACTAAATCCATCATGATTACGTCAGGTCTTAATTCTAATGCCTTTTCATACCCAATCAAGCCATTTTCAGCTTCACCAATCACTTCAATATCCGGTTGAATCGACAAATAAGCTGAAACCCCTAATCTTACCATTTCGTGATCATCAATCAGCAACACTTTGATCATTCTCGTCACTCCCTTTTATAATTGGTATCTTGATTTCAATACTCGTTCCTTGTCCAGGGAAACTAATAAACTTACAAATTCCACCCATGCCTGCTACACGCTCTTTAATATTTTGTAACCCATAATTTCCAGCTTTACTTTCTTTCGTATCAAAACCAACACCATCATCAATCACACGCAATAAAATGGATTGATCGACTTTCTTTAAATAAACTTCTAATTCATTTGCTTTTGAGTGACGCAATGTATTAGACAACAATTCTTGCACAATTCTAAATAAGTGATCTTCAATGCCACTTGGTAAATACACATCTTCTATTTCCCAAGTCAATACAATTTGGACTTTTGATTTTAATTCAACAAGCAGTTGTTCTATCCCTTTTTTTAACGTTTTTCCTTCTAAACTAATCGGGCGTAAATGAAGCAACAACGCTCTCATTTCAGATTGCGAATCATTGATAATGCTTTCCACCATTTTTAGTTGCTTTTGAAAAAGCTCACTAGAATCAACAGATGCTTGTTCATTTAAAGCAGATAGTAACATCATAGCTGCAAATAATTGCTGACTAACTGAATCGTGAAGCTCTCTTGCCAAACGATGACGTTCCTGGGTTAAAATTTCTTCTTTTGTTTCCCCATCAACAAATTTAGGCTGATTGCCGTTCAATTGTACTTCTTTAGACAGCTCTACAAGTTTGTCTTTGACAACGCCTATATGCTTATCAATATCTTCTTGGTAAATGGACGCACTATAAAGATCGGTTTGTTCCTTAAAAATACTCGCTTCATAATTTCCATCAGCTAAAGCTTGTAATTCTTCCTCAATGTGTTCCCATTGGGCACGCCCAACAAAGTACATAATTGTAGCAACTACCACTCCAATAATAAGCGAAAAAGCAACTAAATAAACTAAAAAAGGGATGGCTAAAATCTTAACTGAAATCAAGTCAATATACCATCGATTTTTAGATGTTGCAGAACTAAATGCAATTGCTATTAAAAGCATGACAATAAATGAAAAAAACGAAACGGTAAAAAAGGTACGTTGATTGACTATTTTCTTCATACCTCAATCACCTCAATATCACCAATTAACACATTTGTAATGATCTTGATTTTTCGAATGCTTTCTTCATATTGGTCACTGTACATTTTAACGGTCTCATTTTTTAGTGTATAGCTATCGCCTTCAAAGCTTATTTTACCACGAATTGCGCTATGTTCAATCATAACACCTACACCAACTGGAACTAAAATACGGGTTTTGCCAAATCCTTTACGGATCACAACAAAACTCTCATCTTTAGGCAATAAGGTATTTCCTAAATCAATGATGGTGTCTCCTGCAAGAATAGAAAAATTAATGTCATCCCATTCATAAATTGCATTCCCAATACGCTCATTCCCAATCCACGGACGCTTCATACGTTTACTATTTTTTTCAGTTGTACTACTCGTTTCCACTACAACCAGTGATTTGCGTTTCCACGGAGCATTTGAAAAATTTTTACGCTTCATATTCGTAAATAATTGATTGCCACTAATGGAGAAGAAGAAAATGGCAAAAATTAACATCAACCAAATTGAACTCGTTGAAAGTAACACAAAAACTACGAGTAGACCACCTAAAACTAAAAAGAAACTATTATTATGGCCTTTTGTAAATTTATTTTTAAGACTCCAAATGCTCATAACTAAACCTGCTACAAACGCAATCATTAAAGGTACAGTTGAAAAAATTTGGAAAATAAGATAAACAAATAATAAGCTTTCAATAAGGATGAAAAATTGCCAATTGTTTTTCATAGTCACCCTCCTCTATATTTTACTCTTTTCTAAGTATAGCATCTTTTGTAAGAGAAACAGTGTGCTTAAGCATGAATTCTCTCTAAGACTAAAGACTGATATTTTACTTTTAAACGCTATAAAGAAGGAAAAGCCACTCAAAAGAGCAGCTTCTCCATTTTAGTTCTTCATTTAATTAGGATACACTAATAATTTTCACTTGCATGTCTCCACCTGGAGTTGAAATCACTACTTCATCATCAATCCGTTTTCCAATAATTGCTTTCGCAATTGGTGAGTCGTTAGAAATTTTACCAGAAAATGGATCTGCTTCTGCGCTTCCAACAATTGTGTATTCTTCTTCTTCACCATCAGGCAATTCAATGAATTTCACTGTACGACCTAATGAAACTTCATCTTTAGCCGTATTTTTATTGTCGATAATTTCAGATAAGCGAATCATATTTTCTAATGTTGTAATACGACCTTCAACGAATGCTTGCTCATCTTTTGCTGACTCGTACTCTGAGTTCTCTGATAAATCTCCAAAACTACGAGCAATTTTAATTCTTTCAACGATTTCTTTTCTTTTAACAGTTTTTAGTTCTTCTAATTCATTTTCTAATTTTTCTTTACCTTCTAAAGTCATAGGATAAACTTTTTCTACCATGTTCGTACTCTCCTTCTAAATAATCTGTTTAGTACAAATTATTTCAGCGCTATTCATTTATTTTTTATGAAAGCGTACTATTTATTTTTCAATATTGACAAGATACCACGAAGCAAGGGAATTGTAAATAGTAAAATACATTATTTATGAATTTTCTCACTGATTATTCAATATCGAACTAATCTTTGTAGTCATCAAATCAATCGCCACTTGGTTTTGTCCACCTTCAGGAATAATTAAGTCTGCATATTTTTTAGTTGGTTCAATAAATTGATGATACATCGGCTTTACAACACTTAAATATTGTTGAATAACAGAGTCTAAGGTGCGGCCACGTTCTTCCATATCTCGTTTGATACGGCGAATAATTCGGATATCATCATCGGTATCAACATAAACTTTAATATCCATTAAATCACGTAATCTAGCGTCTTCTAAAATTAAAATACCTTCGACAATAATCACTTCTTTTGGTTCTTGTAAGACTATTTGACTGCTTCTTGTATGAGCTGCATAATCGTAAACTGGTTTTTCAATCGAACGATACTGAATCAACTCCTCAACATGTTGAATCATTAACTCTGTATCAAATGCAAAAGGATGATCGTAATTTGTTTTTAAGCGTTCTTCAAAACTTAAATCACTTTGATCCTTATAATAAAAATCTTGCTCTAATAATAGAATGGAATGTCCTGAAAATTTGTTGAAAATTGCGCGACTGACACTTGTTTTTCCGCTACCTGAACCACCAGTAACCCCGATTACGATTGGCTTATTCTTACTCATTATGCTAAATTCCGCTCCTTATTTAAAAGCATTGAATCAATTGATTCAATGCTTTTTTTCTGTTTCTAATTTTAATCAAGGTATTTTGCTTTTAATCTTAGATGTTCGTCATAGGTTTCTGCAAAATAAACTTTTCCTGTTTTGGTATCTGCTAAGAAATACAAATAACTTGTATCCGCTGGATTTAGTGTTGCTTTAATTGACTCTAACCCTGGGTTATTAAATGGCCCCGGTCCAAAGCCTTTATTTTGATAAAGGTTATATGGAGAATCTACTTCTAAATCTTTTTCAGTTACTAGTTCTTTATGTGTATCTAAAGAGTATAGAACACTGATATCCGTTTGTAAGGGCATATCTGCAACTACACGATTGTAAAAGACATTGGCAATTTTTGTACGATCGTCATAAGAAACGCCTTCTTTTTCAACAAGAGAAGCTACTGTTAATACTTCTTGAACGGTTTTCCCTTGTGCTTGAATCGTCCCATAGAATGGTTTCATCACTTCGTCGGTTTTCTTAATCATATCTTCAACAATTTCTTCTAATGTCATTTTCTTATCATAATCGTATGTTGCTGGGAAAAGATAACCTTCCAAACGATAGCGTACATCTGTGGCGTTCATTGCACTGTCTAGTAATTGCGGATATTTTTGTTTCATGTTGTTTAAGAATGATTCATCTTGAACTAATTTCAAAAATTCGGTTTTTTTGTATTTTGTTGATTTTTCAACAGATTGTGCGATCTGTTCCATTGTTAAACCTTCTTGAACCAAAATTTTATTGGCCCCTTCACCAGCGGTTGCACTGCCACCTTTTTGTAGATCTTTAATAATTTGATTCAAGGTCATTGATGGTTTTAACTCATAATAACCGGCTAAAAAATTGGCTGCATTATTTGTTTTTACATAATAACTAAAAACAAAAGCACTTTTGATGATTCCCTTGTCTTCCAAAATTTTGGCAATTTCTTTTGTAGTGGAGCCAATTGGTACTTCAACTTGTATTTTTTCTTCACTTGATGGATTTAACGGTTGTAAGGAACTCGTTACATAGCGATAACCTACTAAGCCTAAAATAACCACTAAAATAACTAATACACCGATAATACTAAGAACAACTTTTTTTACCACAGTTGATTCTTTTTCTCTTTCTAACATTCTTGAGCGTGACTCAGCCATTAATTTTTCCTTTTTACTTGGCTGTTCCTCGTTATTATTTCCCAAGAAAAAACCCTCCTAACTCCCATTAAAGAAAAACAACTGCTTTCTTTAATTTCATAACTAACTTCAATTATTATACATGATATCTACAGTAATGAGAACAATAATCTAATGATTTTTTTGATTATTCTGCTAGTTTTAGACTTTCTTAAAAATTACGATAAAGCCTTTTCCTATTTTACGCCTACAAAAAAAGCTAACAAGTACAATTGTTAGCTTTTATTTGATTATTCTTCTTCGTCATCTGCCATGAATGTATTTAAAACTTCTTCAATCATGTCCCACTCTTCATTTGTTTCGATTGGTTTCAAGTCGCCTTGGTTGCCATCTTCTTGCTCTACATATGAAAAAGCTTGTAATTCGATTTCTTCTCCTTCTGGGATTCCAGCTGGGTAAACCAAAACATATGATTTTGCGTAATCGTCTGAATCAAACGTGAATAAGATTTCATATAATTCTTCGTTGCCGTTTTCATCAATAATTGTAATATGTTCGTGATCGTGATGATCCTCTTCGTGATTGTGATCGTGTGTCATTCTAAACACTCCTTTAAATATATATCTTTCGTCTGTTATATTCTACCGTATTTAAGATAAAAAAGCTAGTTTCGGTTTCCATCTAAAAAATTTTGAAGAATCATCACTGCGGCTACTTTATCAATTACTTTTTTTCTCTTACTACGAGAAGTGTTTGCTTGCTCGATTAACATTCGTTCAGCTTGAACGGTTGTCAATCGCTCGTCTTGAAATTCAATGGGCAAATCAAGTTCTTTTTTTAGCAACTCGGCATAGTACATGGAAGCCTCTGCTCTAGGTCCAATCGAATTGTTCATGTTTTTTGGCAATCCAACAACAAATTTTGACACTTCGTATTCTTTAGCCAATTCAACGACTCGATCAAGGCCGTATTGTTCTTCCGCTTCGTTTATTCTAATAATCTCAATGCCTTGTGCTGTCCAACCAAATGGATCGCTGATTGCAATTCCAACAGTTTTTGAACCGACATCTAATCCCATTATTCTCATTTAATTACGGGTCCACTCTCTTTCAAATAAGTTTTTACCAACTCTTCAACAATTTCGTCGCGTTCATGGCGTCTAATTAAATTTCTAGCATCATTATGACGAGGAATATAAGCCGGATCTCCTGAAAGTAAGTACCCAACGATTTGATTGATTGGATTGTATCCTTTTTCTTCTAATGCTGCATAAACTAAAGTTAATGTTTCTTTGACATTTTTCTCACGATTATCCCCAAAATCAAAACGTACTGTTTCATCAATTGAACTCATTTTCTTACACCCCATTCTTTATTACTTATTCTTATATTCTACAAGAAAGAGGTGGAAACTACAATGCTTATTCCAGATTCCTTTCTTAATTTTTTCTTTTATTTCCTTCGTTTTTACTTTATTAAAAAAAATGATAGCGTTTACGCGGTTTCTAAGTAAAAACAGCTAATCGTAAAAAAGAGTAGCTGTTTTACTAGAGTGATTATTACGCCTTTTCTTCAACCCATTTTGTAACGTGTGCTAAGGCATCTGATAAACCTGCTGGATTTTTACCACCAGCCTGAGCCATATCTGGACGTCCTCCGCCGCCTCCACCAACAAGGGGCGCAATTGCTTTAATTAAATCTCCTGCTTTTAGACCTTTTTTGATGCTCTCTTGATTCACTGCTGCAAGTAAGCTGACTTTATCTTCTTGGGCAGTAGCTAATACCAAGATATCCGAAACATTATTTTGTTTCCATTGATCCGCTAATTGACGCAAGCCGTTCATATCTTTCACATCAACTTTTGCAGCAATTACACTAAATCCTGCTACGTCGTTTATTTCTTTAAAGATATCTCCTGCTTGATCGTTTGCTAATTTCGCTTGTAACGAATCATTTTCTTTTTGAGCTTCTTTTAATTCTGCTTGTAATTGAGTGACTTTTGACACCACTTCTTTCGTTTGTGGTGCTTTTACTAGCGACGCTACTTCGTTTAAGCGTGTTTGCTCTGTGAATAATGCAAGGTAAGCTTCTTCGCTTGTTACAGCTTCAATACGGCGAACACCTGCTCCGATACCCGATTCTGAAAGGATTTTGAATACACCAATCTCACTTGTATTTTGAACATGAACCCCGCCACAAAGCTCAATTGAGTAGTTATCAATATTGACAACACGAACAACTTTGCCGTATTTTTCACCAAACAAGGCCATTGCGCCCATTTGTTTTGCTTCTTCAATTCCTGTTTCAACAGTTTCAACTGAAAGTGATTCCCAAATTTTTTCATTGACGATTCGTTCCATTTTAGACAATTCGTCTGGAGTGATTTGACCGAAATGAGTGAAATCAAAACGCAAATAATGGGGTGCAACTAATGAACCTGCTTGATTTGCATGATCGCCTAATACGTCCTTCAACGCTCGATGCAATAAATGCGTTGCTGTATGATTACGTGTTATTTTACGACGAGCTGTTTGATCGACAGCTAACTCATATGTTTCCCCTACGGTTAGTGTTGTTAATACTTCAACTGCATGCAATGGTTGGCCATTTGGCGCTTTTTTTACATCGATTACTTTCGCTACAACGTCACCATTGGCATTCTTAACGACACCAGTATCGGCAACTTGTCCACCCATTTCAGCGTAAAATGGTGTTTGATCAAAAATAAGTTGTGCTTCGTGGTCAACGTTAATGCTCTCTACAAGCTCGTCTGAGGTTGCGATAATGCTTAAAACACCGGTAGCATCTGTTTCATGGTAGCCTACAAAATGACTTGGTACTTTTACTTCTGAAAGCAAGCCTGTTTGAACAGCCATTGATTTCGCATCGCTTCTTGCTGCACGCGCACGGTCTTGTTGTTTTTTCATTTCGACTTTAAAGCCTTCATGGTCGACCTTCAAGCCTTCGTCTTCTGCGTATTCTTCAGTTAATTCAACAGGGAATCCGTAAGTGTCATATAGTTTGAAAATATCAGCACCTGTGATAGTGTCTTCGCTTTTTTCTTTTAATTCTTTTACGATGTTGTTTAAAATTGTCAGCCCATCATTGATGGTCTCGTGGAAACGTTCTTCTTCCGTACGGATAACTTTAACGATGAAATCTTCTTTATCTAGAATTTCTGGATAGTAGCTGTTCATAATACGACCAACAACTGGAACTAATTTATACATAAAAGCTTCATGGATTCCTAATTTTTTACCATGCATTACAGCACGACGTAATAGACGGCGAAGAACATAACCACGCCCTTCATTCGATGGCAACGCACCATCTCCAATAGCAAAGCTGACTGCACGAACGTGATCGGCAATTACTTTAAATGAGATGTCTAATTGTGGATCAACTGCATACTTTTTATTTGCGCTCAAGCTTGCTACTTCTTCGATAATCGGCATAAATAAATCCGTTTCAAAATTTGTTGGAGCGTCTTGTAAGATAGATACAACACGTTCTAATCCCATTCCTGTATCAATATTTTTATTTGGTAACGGCTCATAGGTATGATCTGGTTTGTGGTTGAATTCAGAAAAGACTAAATTCCAAATTTCAAGGTAGCGTTCGTTTTCGCCACCAGGATAATTTTCTGGATCATTTGCTTCCAAATCATTAAATTCTTCGCCACGATCATAGAAGATTTCTGAATCTGGACCACTTGGACCTGCTCCTATATCCCAGAAATTATCTTCAACGTCAACGATATGTTCATCTGTTAATCCAACTTTTTCCTTCCATAGACGTCTTGCTTCCTTATCTTCTGGATAGACGGTTACATATAATTTTTCTGGGTCTAAAGCTAACCATTTTTCATCTGTTAAAAATTCCCATGCCCATACAATGGCATCTTCTTTGAAGTAATCTCCAATCGAGAAATTCCCTAGCATTTCAAATAGGGTGTGATGGCGAGCTGTTTTCCCAACGTTTTCGATATCATTTGTACGAATACTTTTTTGAGCGTTTGTAATTCTTGGATTTTCTGGCACAATGGTTCCATCAAAATATTTTTTTAATGTAGCAACGCCTGAATTAATCCATAGTAACGTTGGGTCTTCAAAGGGAACCAATGAAGCACTCGGCTCGATTTTATGTCCTTTTGATGCAAAAAAATCTAGAAATAGTTGACGTACTTCAGCACTTGTTAATCTTTTCATGATTGTCTTCCTCTCATCTGTTCATTTTTTTAATGGGTTGTTTCTTTTCAGAAACAAAAAAAATCCAATAAACTCGTTGCATACAAGGACGAAAAAATCGCGGTACCACCTTGTTTGCAATGAAATCCATTGGATGTATCATTACCTCTTAAGTCTTCGATAACGCGAAGAATGCGATAGTATTGCTACTATAAGTTTAATTAAAAGGGAGCATCGATGTTAGTTTAGTGATTTTCTTTCAGCCGTGGAAAATCTTTCTTTAACTAAGAGCTACAAACAATATATCCTTTTACTGTGATTTTAGTATAGGAGAAGAATCTTATTTTGTCAATTGTTTCTCGCTAGAAAAACAACTTTGATTTAAATCCTTTCTTCAATAATCAACAGGCTTCTCCTCCATTCGTTCTTTTTCACCACTTTTCTTCAAGTCTCGTTGAATAATAAGTAATTGCTTTTTGGTACAATTGTATATTGTTATCCGAGGAGGTCGTTGCTAAGAGCTGTAAAAGCAACTCCATGCCTTTTTGATATTCCCCTAGATTATAATAAACCATCGCTAAGAAGACACGATAGGCATTGTTTTCTGGAAAGCAGTCAATTCCTTTTATGAAGGTTTCTTTTGCTAAAATATACTCACCGATTGCTCGATAGGTGCTGCCCAATCCTAAATAAGCTTCTTTTAAGTCCGTCGGATTCAGACCTAACTTAATGGCTTTTTGATAATAATCAATGGCTTCGTTCTCAAGGCTTAAATTATCACAACACCATGCAGATTGATAATAAATAGTTCCATTTAGCGGTTCATCAATTAAGAGCTTTTCTAACATGCTTAATGCTTCTTTGGCTTGATTATTTTCTCTCAAAATAATGGCTTCTTGTAGTTTTAATTTCATAAGCTTCTCCCCCTCAGTCGAAATCAATTCTTTTTTAGTATACGTTATTATGGAAGGGTTTCAAATTAATTTCATAAAAAAGAAGCCACTTTATAAAAAGTCACTTCTTAGTAGTTTTACTCTTATTCTAGTTCTTTTAATAAACTAAAGCCTCGTCCCATTACTTCACTAGCACTTGTTACAACCACAAAGGCATGAGGATCAATGACTAATACCGTTTCTTTTAAATGATTAAATTCTCGTTCAGGAATCACACACATTAGCATCTCTTTATCTGTATTTCCGTAACCACCTTTAATAGTTACATTCGTTACACCACGATCAACTTCGTTTAAAATCGCTAAACGAATCATCTCTGATTTTTCTGAAATAATAAAAATGTTTTTTGATCGATTCACACCAACTTGAACTAAATCAATGACACGGCTGATGATAAACAATGAGATTAACGAGTACATTACGGTGTTTAAATCAAAAACAAGTAACGCACTTAAAACAACCATACCATCGATAATTCCAACACATGCTCCCATTGGAATTTTTAAGTATTTGTTCATAATTTGAGATAAAATAGCTGTTCCACCAGTTGAAGCATTGCCTCGAAAAACAAGACCTAGACCAATTCCAATCATCACACCGCCAAAAATAGCAGCTAGTAACGGAACCTCTGTCCAAGGCTCAATTCCGTGTAGCAAACCTACAAAAGTTGGTAATAACAGACTTCCCAAAATTGTTTTAATCCCTGATTGATACCCTAATGTAAAAAAGCAAAGGACTAATAATGGTACGTTGACAACATATAAAATAGCTGAAGGTGACCAACCAAAAACACTATTTAACGCAATACTCAGACCACTTACGCCACCTGAAACAATTTGATTAGGAATTAAAAAAACATTCATAGATAAGGCAATAAAAAAAGCTCCTACAATGACTAATAACACATCAACAAACTTCATTGTATAAGGACTTTCAACAATTTTCTTTTTCAAAACTTCCACTCCTTTTTAACTCGACAAAATTCATTCTAACATCCAGATGTAGTATCTACAATTTATTTTTTTATGGAAACGGTTATTTTCATAAAAAAACTCTCCAAGTCTTAACATCGACTTTGGAGAGTTCCTTGTTTTTAGTTTTCTTCTTCGCCTTTTAATACAATCCCTTTATAAAGGAATACCGTAATCAAATAGTAAATTCCATAAATGACTGCAAATATCGCAAATGGTACCCAAATTTTATAATAAGGCTGTGGCAATAAAAATTTAAACATTTGCATGCCAATCAGTACGTGAATCGCTCCAATAATAGCTGGGAAAATAAAGATCATCGCCATTTCTTTATAAATGGAAGCGACTAATAAACTTTTACGCACGCCAATTTTCCCTAACATCGTGTAGCGCTTCGTATCGCTTGTAGCACCAGTCAGAACTTTAAACATGAGACAGCTTGCCATCATTGCTAAAAAGGCAAAACCTAAGAATAATCCCATAAAGACTGTTCCGCTTGATAAACTATTCAAGCTTGCATACATTTCATATTTACTTGAAGTATAGTCTGTTTTTGGGTATCTTGTTTTTTCAATCAAGTAAATTGCTTTAAACTGTTTCAAATAGCCTATATAATTATTTGTATTGCCAACTACGAGTTGATTTTCTTTTTGTGGAAGCGCAGCAAAGGTTTCTTTGGATACTAATTTAATCGGAAGTTGTTCGCCACTTGTATCGTACCCGTTACTTATATTGCCTAACGCATTTAACCAGTTACTGTTTTCAGTTGTCGTTTCTTTTGGGTCTAAGAGTTGGTTTTCTGGAACAGCTTCCTTGATTTTTGAAAAAGTTGTTTTAAAACTTCCATCTTCCATTTTTCGACTCTCGCTAACCAAAGGAGGATGCTCTTTCATTTCATCCGCAACAAAATAAGTGACGTGATCATCTGTTTTGTAATGGTAAGTTGTTTTTTCATCAAATTGAATCTCGTCCATGATTTTTGTCTCTTTTTTTGTTGGATTATAGGTGACAATATCATATGCACTTACTTGATTTAAAGCTAATTTTGTACTATTTTGAAAAGCAAAACCAACAGTAATTGCACCAACTGCCAGCGCAATCAACATCGCCACCATAGCTAAAACCTTTGTTAAATCATTTACTCGGAAACTTAATTGTGAGAAGGTAAAAATATTAATTTTTTTCTCACTTATTTTTTTGTTTGCCTTTAATTTTTCAACTAAAAATGGCAACGCTGTTTTGAAAAACAAGAAGGTTCCAGCTGTGATTGTAATCAAGGCTACAATAATCCCAATAAATTGGAACGTCGCGATTTTAATCATCATAAAATACCCAATTGCTAATAAAATTAATGAACCAATTGATTGAATCGTCATTTTTTTAGGATTCAACACGATATGATCGGCTTTAGTTTCACCATGAATCAACGTCAAGGCGGATAGTTTTGATAATTTGATTAAATTTACAAAAGCTGAAACAATAAATAAAACTACGTAAAAAATAATCGTTACCATCATTGCCGGTAGATATAAAGCACGATAATCTGGTGAATTAAAATCAAGTTGTTGCATTAAAAGCTGACCGACAACTTGTGACAATCCGATTCCAATAACAATCCCAATGATGATTGAAGCTAATCCTAAAATCATCGTTTCAATAAACATCATCTTACCAATTTTTTTCTTTTTAGCGCCTAAAGTCAGATACATCCCATACTCTTTTTGACGTAAAGAAAGCAAAAATGTGTTTGCATATAAGATGTAAACAATGGTAATAATACCGAGTAAAACAGAGCCTGCCTGAAAAACAAATGAAACCGCACTAATCATTGAATTTTGCTTTAAAAAGGCATCGTTCATCGCTAACGTTTCAAACATATAAAAAATGGAACTTGACATTACTAATCCAACTAATAATACAATATAGTCTTTTAATTTACTTTTAATTCCTGATAAGGATAATTTTAATAACACAGTTTTTCAACTCCCACTCTACTCTTTTGTTCCAAAGCTTGCTAGAACATCCAAAATTTCTTGATAAAATGCTTCTCGTGTATCAGTACGATGAATCTCTTTAAAAATCTCGCCATCTTGAATAAATAAAATTCGTTTACAATAACTTGCACTGTATGCATCATGTGTTACTAGTAAAATCGAAACGTCAAAATCTTCATTTAGTCCTTTCATTGATTCAAGTAAGCTTTTCGCGTTTTTAGAATCAAGTGCACCTGTTGGTTCATCTCCTAAAAGAATAGCTGGCTCATGAACAAGTGCTCTAGCTGCTGCTACTCGTTGTTTTTGTCCGCCTGAAACTTCAGCAGGATAATGATGCAAAATTCTGGTAATGTCTAACGTTTCTGCAATTTTTTCAACTTTTGGTTTGATTTGTTTTGAGGGCACATCTTGTAACGATAAGGGCAACGCAATATTTTCATACATTGTTAAGTTCTCTAATAAATTAAAGTCTTGGAAGATAAAGCCTAGTTCTTTTGCTCGAAAATCAGATAATTGATCCGAGGTTAAATGCGTAATGTCTTTACCGGCTATTTTAATGGAACCAGAAGTGGTGGTGTCTAATGTGGATAATACATTTAGTAATGTTGTTTTTCCTGAACCAGAAGGTCCCATAATTCCAACGAAATCCCCTTTCTTAACGTCAAAAGATACATCTTTTAATGCTTCATATTGATTTTCATTTTTTTTACCGTATACTTTTCGTACGTTTTTTACATCTACTACTGTCTCTTTCATGCTTCTTCCTCCTACTAACTCATCTATTGATTTCAGTTCTTTTTACTACTTCTTTAGTCTAGCACGCATTTTTCTCACTAGCCTGTGTTAAAACTTACAATTTCAACTAGCGTCTTACAGTTTTGTCATGTAGCCAAAAGAAGAACGTGTCGAATTTTAATTGTATATTCGTCCGTTACTATTTCATTTTTTCTTCGTTAGAGTGATTAAATTTGTTTTTTTAGGTAACTAGTTGAGGTCATTCGTTTCATTAGACTTCTAGTTGCTTATCCATTAGAATTAGAGTGTAGGAACTAAAAAAATTGAAAGTAGGGATAAAGATGACAAACTATGAAAAAAAAGAAGAACATGCTATTGAAAAGATTGCAGACACACTTTTAAAGTTAGAGAAAACGTTATCGAAGCTAGACAGTACTGAAAACAAAGTTACCGTTTTTATTGAACAAGAAAAAGCGATCCACGAAATCAAAAAAATAGTAAAAGAAGCTAAAAAAATTGATAAACTTAATGATAAAGAACTTGAAAAAGAAGAAAAAAGAGACGTTGCTTCCATTGAAAAATCCCAAGTCGCATTGGCAGATATCGAAAAAAACTTTGACCATTTAGATCGTACACTTGAAAAGCTGGATGATTCTAATACACGAGTAAAAAGTTATGTTGAACAAGAAAAAGCCATTCATGAAGCTAAAAAAATACTAAAAAGCATTGACAAATATAACGCTCTATAACATAAAAAGGATTGAATCCACTAGATTCAATCCTTTTTAGTTGAAATAAGTTAACAACACATAAAATTCGCTTAATGTGTAAAACCATGAACACTTTTATCAGATGAATCATGAAATAGAATGCTTGCTTCAGCTAATTCTTGTAATGACATCTTAAAGTCTTCCATAAAGGCTTCTGCACTATTCAATCCAAAATCACCTCGACAAACATATCGTTGAATCACAATAGGACTTAACTTTTCAGGCAATGGGTACGCTGGAACTTGCCAACCTTTCATTTGCAAGCGATCTGCTAAGTCATAGAGTGTCCATTTTACTTGATCTTTTTTTAACGTATAGCAAACGATTGGCAAATTACTTCCATCATTGTAAATCTCAAAAAGACCCGTTTTCTCGACTTCATTGGCTAAATAAAGGGCAACATCCTTTGTTCTTTGATGAATTTCTCGGTATCCTTCAAAACCAAAACGTAAAAAATTATAGTATTGACCAATAATTGGACTAGCGCTTCTTGAAAAATTAATTGCCATCGTTGGCATCGAGCCGCCTAAATAACTCACTTCAAAAATTAATTCTTTTGGTAAATATGCCTCATCTTTCCAAACAATCCAACCAATTCCTGGATACACTAACCCATACTTATGACCAGATGTGTTGATGGAAATCACATTTTTTAATCGAAAATCCCATTCTAGCATTGGATCAATAAAAGGAGTGAATAGTCCTCCAGATGCAGCATCAACATGAATAAAAACTTTAAATTCAGTTTTTTGGTTATACACTTCTAGTTTATCGTCTAAGGATTTAATATCATCAAACTTGCCAGTATAAGTGATTCCTAATATTCCAACTACTCCTATCGTATAGGTATCAATTTTGTCCATTACCTGCTCTACATCAATACTCATATGCTCTAAATCCATTGGAACTACCCTCATTTCAATGTCCCAATAGACACAAAATTTTTCCCAACAAACTTGATAACCAGATGAAATAATCAAGTTGGGCTTTTGCTTGTTTAGATCTAATCCTAATTTTTCAGCACGTTTGCGCCAGCTAAACTTCATCGCCATTCCACCTAACATACACGCTTCAGACGAACCGACCGTTGAGGTACCAATATACTTTTGATCTTTTGGGGCGTTCCAGAGGTCTGCTATCATGTTGACACACCGGTTTTCTAATTCTGCTGTTCTTGGGTACTCGGATTTATCAATTGCATTTTTTTCTAATGTTTCAGACATTAATTTAGTCGCTTCGTCTTCCATATATGTTTGACAAAAAGTGGCTAAATTCTGCCTAGCATTGCCTTCGTCTAATAATTCATCTTTCACAAGACGGTATGCAATTCTTGGCTCAATCGGGGATTTTCCTAAGACATATTTGGGGATTTCCCGATCTTCTTCCCGCGTTCCAAAAATGGGTGCTAGTAATTCTTTACTATTTTCCTTATCATTACGGCTATATAACATTCTTTTACCTCCCCTAGTTTCTCTGTTAACTACTTAAATCATAGCAAATAAGTACCGTATATGATAACAATATCCCTTTAATTGAAGCCTAGCTCTTTTACTATCTGAATTTTTACGATATAATAAATCATTACTGTAAAAAGGGAGTTCAGTCTATTTTGGAAAAATCAACCTATTACGTTGTTATTAATCTTCAATCTGGAAGTGGCAACGGTGCTAAAGTTTGGCAGATTGTTGAAAAGACTCTGCTTGAAAAAAAGAAAAACTATCAGCTCTTTGTTAGTGAATACGCAGGACACACCATTTCGCTTGTGAATCAGCTGGCTAAGGATATTCATACTACTCAACAAAAGGATGCTTTAATTTTAATTATTGGAGGAGATGGCACCCTTCATGAAGCTGTTCGTGGTCTTGGAGAAGAATACAAAAAAACGCCTTTAGGTTACATACCCGCTGGCTCTGGCAATGATTTCGCTCGTGGAGTTGGCATTTCAAGAAAACCATTAGTTGCATTAAACCAAATTTTAAAGGCTAAATCAGCCTCAGCCTTTGACATTATTGAATTTCAAGAAAAAGAGCAACCCGATGGTTATTTTGTTAATAATGTCGGCGTTGGTTTTGATGCATTAGTTGTCAAATTAACAAACAACTCTAGTACAAAAGCCACATTAAATAAATACAATTTAGGTTCTCTGGCCTATGTAGCTTCTCTCGTAAAAGCTTATTTTAAACAGCGGAGCTTTCCCATCCAATTGACTGTTGACGGCAAAACTACAGCGTTTAAAGATGCTTTTCTAGTTACAACTACGAATCATTCTTATTTTGGCGGTGGGGTCAATATTGCGCCTATGGCTGTTCCAACTGATGGATTAATTGACGTCATTGTAGTTTCTAAATTGCCTCTTCTAAAAATAATTAGTTTGTTCGTCATGATGTTACTTGGTGGACGTCATACTCGGTTTAAATCTGTGCACCATTTTAGTGGAAAAAAAATCCATTTAGAAACGCTCCATGCTGTCGATGGACAAGCCGATGGAGAAGAATTGGGAAACCAGCTTTTTGACCTTGATTTCAATCCTGCTACTCGTTATTTTTGGTTTGCGAACTAAATTTAAAAGCCTTAATTGCCCTTTTTCATAAAATAGGGCAATTAAGGCTTTTTTAATTAAAATCATAAGGGGAGCAGTTTTCCATGCCAATCATAGGATTTATTTGGTTGGATGTGACTAATTTTAAAGTTAGATGATAAGAAATAGGTTCATTTGATGGATCTGTCGTTGTTTCCTCAGCTTCAAATAAACTTAATTCTTCTGTTTTCGGTTGCTGTTCTTCTTTAATCGGTTCAGCATGTTGTTTTTCTTCGACTTCTAAAGAATCAACTTTTTTTGGTGTGAATGGTTCAAAATGAACTTCTACCTCATCCGTTTCAACAATACGCTCTTTTAAAGTTGTTAAGCGATCATCTGATGATTTTTCCACACAAGTCTCAAATGCCTGTGGTTCGCCACATAAAATCAGCAAATCGCGACTTCTCGTAATCGCTGTATAAAGTAAATCGCGACGTAGCATTCGATGGTAATTACGTACCATGGGTAAAATCACCATTTTAAATTCGCTACCTTGTGATTTATGAATGGAACAACAATAGGCTAACGTTATTTTATTCCATTCATTCCGCTTGTAAGTCACTTCATTTGTATCGAACTGAATAATTATTTCATCGACTTTATCTTCCGTTTCCTTAGCTAATTGAATGCCTACAACCTCACCCATATCGCCATTAAAAACATTCGATTCAGGATTATTTACCAAATGTAAAATTTTATCGCCAATTCGATAGACTTTGTCATTGAATTTTACTTCTTTTCGTTTGCCTGTATCATTTGGATTAAAAATTTCTTGCATCATTTTATTTAGTGCGTCAATTCCCGCTGGTCCTCGATACATGGGAGCCAATACTTGAATGTCTTGTGACGTAAAGCCTTTTGCTTTCGCTTTTTCAACGACCTGCTTAATGACGTGCTCAATTTGTGGGGATTCACACCTGAAAAAGGAGCGGTCTTTTTTGTTGCTAGTAAAGTCAGCAGGTAATTTTCCATCTTTGATTTCATGAGCTAATTGAATAATCGAAGAGCCGTCTTCTTGACGGTAAATTTCATTTAATTCCATACTGGGAATCATCTGTGATTTTAATAAGTCATGTAACACTTGTCCCGGTCCAACTGAAGGCAATTGATCTTTATCGCCCACTAATATTACCTGCATGTTGCTTGGAACTGCCTTTAGCAGGCTATTGGCAAGCCATGTGTCCACCATTGACATTTCATCAACAATTAGTAAGCCACCTTCTAGTTCCCGTTCAGATAAAGCGTCTGTGTTTTTCTCTCGCCCATTTAAGCCTAGCAAGCGATGAATCGTACTACTTGGCAGCCCTGTAGATTCGTTCATTCGTTTAGCTGCTCGTCCTGTTGGTGCTGCTAGTAAAATGGGAAAAATAGCATTGTGATAATCGTTAATATCCAATGAAAGTCCATTTAATTCTGCAAACAATTCGACAATACCGTTTAAAACTGTGGTCTTTCCTGTCCCTGGTCCACCTGTTAAAAGAAACAAAGGCGAGGTCAGCGCTTCTTCAATTGCTTTGACTTGAGAATCTCCATAAGAGATGTTCAAGCGTTTTTCTAAGCGACGAATTTCTTTTGGAATATCGTGCCCTTTATAATGAATCTTCTTTTGACGCTCTAATAAACGCTTTACTGAATTAGCAACGCCCCATTCTGCATGATACAGCGTATTGATATACAATTTTTCATCATTTTCAATCAAACGCTGTTCTTCTAATAAGCCGATCAATTCATTTGCAACAAAATCTGGTTCGATCATAAAGGGACGACTGTCTTCTAAAATGCGAATGGTTTCTGCTAGTAAAGGTTCTGCTAAAGTATACGTATCTCCTTGACTTAGGCAAATCTCGTTTAAGGTGTATAAAATGGCTGCTCGCAAACGCGCTGGAGAATCGGCTGCAAAACCAAGCTGTTCTGCAATACTATCTGCTTTTTTAAACCCAATATTTTCAATATCTTCAACAAGTTGATACGGATTTTCTTGAATAATCGATAAGGTTTCTTCTTGGTAAGTTTGGTAGATACTAAATGCTAACTGGCTCCCAAAACCAAACCCATTTAATCCGATGATAATTTGCTCCATACCGTCTCCAGCTTGTAAGGTTTCAGAAATCAGCGCAATCTTTTTTTCGTTTAAACCAGGAATTCCTTTTAAAATTGCTGGATTTTGTAAAATTTCATCAATTGCATATTCTCCTAGCGCATCGACAATACTTTCAGCTGTCTTTTTCCCAATACCTGGGAATTTGTCGCTAGAAAGATAGGAAACGACTCCTGCAGCTGAGGTGGGACGCTCTTGTTGGTAACGTTCTGCGTTAAATTGAAGTCCGAATTTTGGATGGTCTGTCAATTTCCCATAAAAGCGATAGACTTCCTCTTCTTGAATCTGACCAAAGCTCCCTGTTACCACAATTTCTTTTTCTTTAAATGTTGAATTTGTCTCTACGACTCGAACCAAGACTACTTTGTAAAAATTGGTTGGATTTTGATAGAAAATAGCCGCAACTTGCCCAACAACAAAAGGGTCATCTCCTGCAAATAGATTTAAATTTTCTTGCATTCCCATTTTCTATAGCCATCCTTTCTGAATTAGTTTACATCGCTACTCTTGACGATTCGCTTGTAAAAAAGCTTCTATTTCTTGTAATTGATTTAAGTTTTGTTGATAGTATATTGGATTGAGTTCTTGGGATCTTTGAAAGTCCGCTTCTATTTTTTCTTTATCTTTTGCTAGTACCATTCCCATCAACCCTTTTTTAAACCATGCTTCACTGTTTTCTTGGTTTAATTTCGATGTGTGGTCATAGTAAGTATAGGCTTCTTGAAAAGCTTCGGTTTGTAAAAAAACATTGCCTAAAAGTAACGCAAGTTCACTATCGGTTTCATCGAGTTGAAAAGCCGTCAATAGGTAAACCAGTGCTTTTTTAGGTTGTTCTAGTGCTAAATAGCTTTGACCTAACATGATGGCAGCATCTTTTTTGAAGGTTTCGGATTGGGTAAATACTTGTGAAAAATAATAGATGCCTTGTGAATAATCTGCTGTTTGATAATATAAATTGCCAAATCCATAAAGAATTTTGCTTTGATTGGCCTTTTTTTCATTTGCTAAGGTTAAAACAGCTTTTGCATCTTCATATTTTTGAGCAAGCATCAGCATGGTTGCTAAATTATAGTAGCTATCCATATTTTCTGGGTGAGTATCAATTTCTTTAAATAACAATTCAATTGCTTCTGTCGGTTGTCCTTGCTCCCATAGTTGAAAAGCTTTTTGATTGCGATCCATCTTAACACCTCGTTTAAGTTAGTAACTCTATTAATTTTACAATAAACACAGCATGGATGCTAGCTTTTCTGAGAGCTTTTTTATGAAGTTAAATGACTCTTATCATTCCATAAAATCAGCTTCATTTCTAATGGTGTTGCTTCTAGCACAGACAAACTAGTGTTGTCTAACCCTCCTGCTTCTCGAATATCAGATAAGGGTTTGCCTAATAACGTTTGAATCACTGCAACTAAGGTAACGCCGTGACTAATAAATAGTAGATTTTGTTCGGGATAGTTTTCCATGGCTTCATGAACAACTGCTAGACTTCTGTCAATTAAAGCTTGATAGGTTTCACCTTGAAATTCAATTGGATTATATTCATGAGCGTTATTGCGAAGATGATGCATTTGTTCAGGAAATGCATCAATTGCCTCTTCAATCGTTTGCCCTTCTAATGTTCCCAAACCAAACTCTTTTAAACCATCTACATACGTAACGCCAGGTGCTTCAACAAATTCTGATAACAGCATTTCACAGGTTTTTACAGCTCGTAGCTGGGTGCTGACAAATACTTGTCCAAATGCAACCTCTTTTAATTGCTCTCCAAGTAATTGAGCTTCAATTAAACTATCTTCTAACAACGGAGAATCAGCCTGTCCACCTTGTAATTTTCGTGAAAGATTCCATTCCGTTTTACCATGACGGACAAAATAAAGTTTTGTCATTTTTTTCACCTAGTTTCATTTTAATGTTTCCCATATTATCCTTGAAGTTTGTCGAAATATCAAGGAAAGACTGATAATAAAAAAACAGCAACTGGAAATCAGTTACTGTTTTTTTATTTAATTAGACATATTGTAAGATTTTAGCGTCATTGTAAGCAACGTCAATAGTTCCGCCGCCTAAGCATTCCATACCGTCATAGAAAACAACAGCTTGCCCTGGCGTAATCGCTCTAACAGGCTCATCAAATTCAACACGAGCAGTTGTACCATCTTCGTTTAAATGAACCGTCACACCTGTATCTGTTTGGCGATAACGAAATTTAGCCGTACATTTAAAGGTTTTTGGCATTTCTTTATAGGTTGTAAAATGAATATCTGTTGCATCTAAGTGAGTAGCATATAAATGTTCATGATGGAAACCTTGTCCCACATAAAGCGTATTGGTTTTTAAATCTTTTCCAACAACAAACCACGGTTCACTTGATTCACCGCCACCACCAATGCCTAACCCTTGGCGTTGTCCAATAGTATAATACATTAAGCCATCGTGTTGTCCTTTGACTTCACCATCAATTGTCACCATGTTTCCTGGTTTTGCTGGTAAATAATTCATTAAAAATTGTTTAAAATCACGTTCGCCAATAAAACAAACACCTGTCGAATCTTTCTTTTTAGCAGTTGCTAAGCCAGCTTCTTCAGCAATTTTGCGAACTTCTGATTTTTCCATGCCGCCTAAAGGAAACATTGTTTTAGCTAATTGTTCTTGTGACAATTGATTTAAGAAATAGGTTTGATCTTTATTTGTATCGATTCCACGTAACATATGCGTTACGCCATCCTCGTCTCTTGTTACTTGTGCATAGTGCCCAGTTGCTACATAATCAGCGCCTAAACTCATCGCATAATCAAGGAAGGCTTTAAATTTAATTTCCTTGTTACACATTACGTCTGGATTTGGCGTTCTTCCTAGCTTGTATTCGTCTAAGAAGTATTGGAAAACTCTGTCCCAATATTGTTTTTCGAAATTCACTGAATAATAAGGAATTCCAATTTGATTTGCCACTTGGATCACATCGTTGTAATCCTCTGTTGCTGTACATACGCCAGCTTCATTTGTGTCATCCCAGTTCTTCATAAAAATCCCCACCACGTCATAACCTTGCTCTTTTAAAAGCAATGCTGTAACAGATGAGTCAACTCCGCCACTCATGCCAACTACGACACGTGTTTTGCTGTTGTCTGTCATGCTTTTCACCATCATTTCAAATAGATTCTGAAAATCTTTACGATTTGAAGGTCGTATTTTTCCCAGTCTTACTAATTATAACCATTTTAAGGGATAAATCAAGGGGATGGGATTGAGTTCAAGATTGCTTTTAGAAAATTACTTAGATATCCCAATACACCTTGTTCTTACTTCTAAAAAAAGAACAGGTTCTTACCTTTTACAAACCTACAAGTAGTCAATTTTACGTTAAGGGAATTCGTACTTTAAACAAGCAACCCTTCGGTGTGTTCTCTACTAGCTCAATTTTCCCTTGATGCAACTCTACTATCCATTTAGCAATAGGAAGTCCTAATCCTGTCCCACCAGTTCCTCGATTTCGGGATTTTTCTTCTCTAAAAAAACGCTCAAAAACCCGTTCTTGATTTTCCTTCGCAATTCCTGACCCTGTATCGCTAATCATGAGTTCCCAGTAGTTCCCTTCAACGAAGCTACCTAAGCCGATTGTTTCCTTTTCTTTTGTGTATTTTAACGCATTATCTAATAAAATCACTAAAACTTGTTGGATTCTTGTTTTGTCTACTTCGGCAATCATTGGCGAAGCTAGTTTTGTCCAAAAGTACTTTCCTTGACTAGCAGCGATTTCTTGGTATGGAGCTAAGCATTCTGCTAAAAAATCATTTAAGAGGACAGGTTCTTTTGTTAATAGTGTTTGATTGGAATCTGCTCGTGACAGCCATAACAGATCACTCGTGAGTTTGCTTAAATGGCGAATTTCAGAAAGAGAGAGCGCAATTGGTTCGATTTCGTCTACAATCCGCTCATTTGGTTTTGTAAGTAAGCCTTCTAATTTATTTTGGATAATTGTTAATGGCGTTCGCAATTCATGAGAAGCATTTTCTACAAATTCAGTTTGTTTTTGCCATGAAAGTAAGATAGGGCGCATTGATTTTCTAGCTAACACATAACTGGCTAGAATTGATAAAATCCAGAAAACAATAGAACAAACAATTAATATTTCACCAAAACTAGCAGCCAACTGCTCTTCTGCTTTGACACTTATAATAAATTGAATGTATGCGGCATCTTGGTTGATACTATTTTTTGCTTTAAAAACAATGTAGCGATAAGAAGAATCTCCCACTGTCACACTTTTTACTGTTCCTAGTTTTGTTGTGTCTAGGGTTAATTGGTTGAATAACGCATAATTTAATTCTCCAATGGCATCTTGATTTAAGATTTCTCCCTTTTTATTCCACTCTATTGGTAGAATACCTGGTCCTGATCCTTGTCGTTTTTGTTCCATATTTTTTGGTAAATCAGGCTGATTTTCTATAACCTCTTTACTGACAGGAGGCACCTTATCTAATCGTTCCTTTTGTTTTAATAACTCACTATTAACAGATGAATAGAGCGAATTTTGAACTTGTTGGTAAATGATTAAACCAAAAATTAAAAAAATAATGGCAAAGGTCACGACATTGTAAATAAAAAAACGAATTTGTTGTTTTTGCTGAATGGTATTTTTCAATTTAGCTCTCCTTTCGTCAACATATAACCAACGTTGCGTAAGGTTTTTATCTTAATTTGATTGTGATATTTTTTTAATTTTTTACGTAAATTACTCATATAGACTTCAACAACCGTAATGGATGTTTCTGAATCAAATCCCCAAATTCGGTCAAAAATTTGTTCTTTTGTAATAATCATTTCTGGATTCTGGATAAAGTACTCCAGTAGATCATATTCTTTTCCATTAAGCGGAACATTTTCTTCTCCCACTTTAGCTGTTTTTTGTTGAAGATTTAAAACTAAATTTTGATGAGAAATTTGATTTTCTTGAAAACCACTATGAGTTCTTTTTAAGAGAGCTTTTAGGCGCATTAATAGTTCTTCCCTGTGAAAAGGTTTCACTAGATAGTCATCTGCTCCTACTTGAAAGCCCTTGATCTTATCATCCATTCCATCTTTTGCAGTTAGCATTAGAACCGGTGTTTCGATATGCTGTTTTCGTAATTGTTGCAACACTTGATACCCATTCATTTCTGGCAACATTAAGTCTAGGACGATAACGTCATAAATGTTTTGTTCTCCTTGATAAAGACCCTCTGCACCATCGAATGCTTGCGTACCTTGTAAAAATTCTTTTGTTACTTCAACGACATTATCAGATAATCGTTGGTCATCTTCTATTACCAGTAACCTCAACACAGCTTAACCCCATTTCAACTTTATTCTTCATTATCATAGCTTGAAGCCGTGAATTAAACCGTAGCAATTGATGACTTTTTTATGATTTTTAGACAAAAAAAGAGAATCGTTTGTTAACGACTCTCTTTTTCTTGTTATTTATTCCGCTTTTTCTAATACGCCTCGCTCAACTAAACCAGCCATAATAAAGTTATACTTGTCAATACTCATTTTAAACGCATCGCCTTTAAAAAGATTGACTGCTCTAAGTCCATTGCTTGTAGTTGTTGAAATTTTTAATTGTGTTAAATCTCTAGAGATTACAATTTTCAACTTGATTCCTTGTTTGTTTTCTGGTGATGCATCTAATGGACGAATAAATTGAAAATTCCCTGAACTTGTTTCTTCAAATCCATTGTCTCGAACTGTGTATTTTTTTACGGTTGGACTCATTTGATAGCTATCTGGTGAGCCTGCTAAACTTGCAACTGTTTCAAATGCCATTTTATTTCACCTCATCGAATTATTCTAACTCTTTAAGCGCTTTAAAGCCTTCTTTAACGCCTCTTCTCCTAAATACTATACCATATATTCCAGTCGTTCTTCCAGTCTTATTAAAAATTAAGTTGGCTATTTATAAAATGACAAGGTTGTTCGCAACCTTACAGTTTCGTTCGTATTTATTTTATTTGTTATCCTTTATGATGAAATTAGCTAAACTAATTCGCTATAAAGGAGGACAACAATATGAAATGGGAAAATTTATTTCAATACCAAGGACTCATAGGAGCGTTATTTTTTATCGGTATGATGGTGCTTGCTTTGTGTGCCGCTCGTTAAAAAAAGATACTAAGATTGCTCTTACTATCTTTATGAATGTTTTAATCGTTTTACTACAACACTTAATTGTTTTACTGCTTCGTCAATCATTTCAGTTGTTGTACCTAAACCAAAACTGACACGAACAGATTCTTTTACTCGTGGACTCTTTTTGCCAAACATAGCACTTAGTACATGACTAGGCTCCATATTTCCAGCGGTACAAGCTGATCCTGCTGAAATACCAATTCCTAATAAGTCTAAATTCATTAATAATTGTTCAGATGAAACGCCCTTCATCCATATATTTAGAATATGTTTTAAATAATGCGTCTCGTTGCCATTGATTTCAAAATCAATTTCAGCTTGCTTTAATCCTTCAATTAATTGATTTCTAAAACCATCATAGGTTTCACGACGCTTACTCCGTTCTTGTTCTGCAATTTCAACGGCTCTTTGAAAACCAACGATTGCAGGAATATTCTCTGTGCCTGCACGCCGTTTTGTTTCTTGCTCGCCACCTCGCATAAAGCTTGGCAAATGAATTTCTTCATTAATATAGAGAAAGCCAATTCCTTTTGGTCCATTTATTTTATGGGCAGAGACCGATAGTAAATCAATTGCATCTTGCTTTACATCAATATCTTCTAAGCCATATGCTTGAACTGCATCGGTATGAAAATAAGTTTCTGTTTCTGCTAGAAATGCTCCGATTTCTTGAATGTTCATAATGGTGCCTACTTCATTATTGCCATACATAACCGATACTAAACTTGTATCTGGACGAACAGCAGCAATTAAATCCTCTACGTGAACCAAGCCTGTTTCATCAACTGGCAAATAAGTCACTTCAAACCCGATTGATTCTAAATACTCCATCGGCTCTAAAACAGCATGATGTTCCACAGCGGTTGTAATTAAATGTTTCCCAAAATGGGCTCTTGATAAAGCCGTCTCGATAATTGCAGTATTGTCACTTTCAGTTCCGCCACTTGTCATGACGATTTCAATAGGCTTAGCTCCAATACTTTTAGCAAAAACACTTCTTGCTTCATCTAATAATTTTCTTGCTTCTCGACCGAATCCATGAATACTAGAAGCATTTCCGTAATGTTCTTTCATTGCATGAAACGTTACTTCCAAGACTTCTGGATGGACTGGACTTGTTGCAGCGTGATCTAAATATATTTTTTCCATCGGGTTACTCCAATCTACTTTGGCTAAAGCTTCTATTTTCTTTTAAATTCTATCATGGATTTCTTCAATCAACAATTAAGACTGGTTATTTTCTACAAAAAGAAACAAATAGTGAACACTATTTGTTCCTTTTAATTCTTTTATAGATAAGCCTCTGTGTCCTTTTTCTTTCTAATCTCTAGCTCTGGGAAAAGTAAATCTAATACGTCTCTTGTCAATCTGCGTCCTTTTCCTTGATAAGGATAGGTATGCATGTGCATTGCGGGGTTAAAGTTCGCTTCAATCACAGCATATCCTGGATTTTCCGGTGTGCTTGGCTGACTTCGATCTGGAATGATTAAATCCACACCACTTATTGTTGCTCCAAGCGCTTTTGTCATTTCAACAGCTGCTTTTTTATAACTTTCATCCATTTCATCTGTTAAATCAAAGGAATCCCCACCGGTACTGATGTTGGAATTTTCTCTTAGATAAACAATTGTACCCGTTGCTGGTATCGAATCTATTGTAAATCCTTGTTCTTTCAACATCAACTGCTCAATTTCACCAAGTTGAATCAGCTCTAATGGTGAGCGGTGGTGCGTTCCTCTTAATGGGTCTTGATTTTTAATTGCCACTAACTCTTGAATTGTTCGTTCTCCGTCGCCAACCACGTTAGCAGGCATTCTCAACATAATTGCGCGGGTTTCGTTTCCTAAAACAAAGAAGCGATATTCAGTTCCGTCAATAAATTCTTCCACTAAAATGGCACGGTCTTCTTTGAAGGCAATGTCTACTGCTAATTCGTAATCTTCTTTTGATGCTCCATCTTTAAAAATTGAAATTCCTAGTCCATAATTGGTTGATTTTGGCTTAATTACAATTCCCTTGTCTTGATGATTCCAATAATCGAATTTTGCTTCTTCAGGAGTTTCGTATTCCGCTCCCACGGGTACATGGAAACCTGCTGATTCAAGAACTTTCTTTGTGACTACTTTATTCTCCATAATTAAAGGAGCAATGTATTGGTCTTTAGAAGTCATATTGGCATTTTTAACATACTCTATATGATCTTCATGAGTCAGTTTTAAAAACTGCTCGCTTTCATCTAGAATTTCTACTTCAATTCCTTTTTGAATACTATCAAACATCAATAGTTGAGTAGATAATTCCATTCCTTCAAAACCTCTCAAGTTATAGCTTTTTTCTAAGGCTTCTGCTTTATATTGTTTTGCCAACGCTAGACCTACCTTTTGGTAAGAGCCTTGTTTTTCAATATCCGTTACTAAACGTCCAGCGATGGTTTCTTTAGGTTCAAGCAATTGTCTTTTAGCTTCTTCAACTAATGCTGCTTGTGCAGTTGATAGTGAAAGTGTCGCAATCATTTCTTGCATCTTCTCAACTAACGCTAGACCTTCTGCTTGGTAGGCTGAAATTTCATAAGGATGAGCTAAGGCTGTTGCTTCATTGTATTTTTTACCTTTTTCAATATCTGAAACCGTCGCCGTCTCATCTAACCAAAGTAACGTCATTAAAAAGAGATGAACAAATTCCATATCCTTTTCTGTCATTCCAAAGGCTGCATACGGATTTAAATCAAATATCCGAAATTCTAAATATTGAATCCCTTTTGAAGCCAATTCCTTAACTTCTTTTGTCCCGCGAATTCGAACTGGAGAATAGAATTCTTTTTCTTCACTTAGCACACCTGTTGCTACAAGCTGCTGAATATCGGAAATATACGTTTCTAATGATTCAAAAGACACTTTGACATCTTCTGAATTCACATAACCATAATGGCTGCTACGAATACTTCGAACATAGGTATTCAAAGGCTGTTCTTTATCAGTATAAAAATCATCGGTTGCAACTGGGGAGGCCCCTAATAAATACGTCAATAACCACCGGTAACGAAGAAAGTTTTTTGCTAATTTCATGTAGACATGCGACTTAAATTCAATTAAAGAAGTAAAGGCGGTTTGTTGTTGAAATAAGGCTGTCAACAATTTTTCATTGATTTCATAGTTATAATGAATGCCACAAACCATTTGTTTTTTCTTGCCGTATTTTTCAGCTAAGTGTTCACGATAAGCCACCGCTGTAAGATCGTCAAATTGAGCTACTTGAATATCACGTTCTGCTGGCAATCCGATGGGCATACTCATTGGCCAAATATATTCGTTTAGTGGTAATGAGCGTTCAACGACATCATGAATCGCCATTAACCAACGATTCATTGTCTGAGTCGATTCAGTTGGTGCGGTTACCAATTCTAATTGTGACTCACTAAAATCGGTTTGAATATAAGGGTTGTAGCTACGATTTCCAAAAATCGTTGGATGGGGAGTCAAGGCTAATTTGCCTGATTCTGTCACTCGTAGTCCTTCTTTTTCAATCCCAAACTTTCCTTCATTGAAAGCCGGTCCAAGTGCTGCTTTTTTTAATAGTTCTGATAGTTGAGTCATTCGTTTAAACCTCTACTTATTATTTTTTTGATTGATAATTTCAGCTTTAATTTTTGGTTCTGGTGCAAAATCTTGTTCCCAATTATCAGGTTTCATTACTTTTCCGTTGTCAGGTCGATAATGTGCCCGACCATCTGGAAATAATTTCCCCATATTGGCTTTATGAACAATATTAAAAATAGGTGTTGGGTTCACACCCATTAATACAAATGATCCATAGTTAAAATAAGTTGCATCCGTTAAGGCATCTACTTGTCCAATTAAGATATCTTCAACTGGTTTTTGCTCCGTTTTTATTTTTGTGAGTGTTTTTTCAATCTCACCTTTCCACTGATTTATTAATTGATCGAAGTCTGCTTCGTTTCCGCCTACACTCGCATATAAAAACTCAATCATTTCTTCTGTCGTAAATGAGGCTCTATGTAGTGCTTCTTCTGGCGTAAAAGCCGTTGGCTCCATATTTTTAGCAGGATGAAATACGTCATGAAATTCTTTTACTTTTTCATAGGAAGATTGTTCCGTCATATCCCTAGACTCCTTTTAATAAATTTATCACTTACTTATTATAACTTACTCGTTTCTAATTTCAAAAGTATTGAACTTATATCTATCTAATAATTACAGGATTTAATTAAATTGTTGAAAAGTTGTCACTTATCTTGGTTGACATGTAAGATAGAAAAAATCCCTTAAATTGAGTTTAAGGGATTTAAAGTATCGGTTATTTATTTTCCATCAATCGTTGACGTAGAGTCATATTTTCAGATTCTATTAATTTGCGATCTGTCTGTTCTTCTTCCAGTTGCGTTTCTAATAATTGAACGGTTTTAATTAATTCAGCATGTGTTTGAATATTTTTAGCTAATGAGCTATTTTCATCCGTTACGTCAGCTAATTGACTTTCTAATTGTTGAATTTGTTTTTTTAATTGATCGTTTTTTTCAATCAACCATTCATTTTTCTTAGCAACTTTTTTCGTTTTCTTTTCAAAACGGCCATCTGTTAATGTCGTGTAAATTAAGTAACATCCTAAAATGGCTGTTAAAATAGGTAAAATAACTGTAGCTTGACGAAAGACGCTCAATAAAATGACATTGATTGCTGCTATCAAACAAATGTATAAACCCGTGGAAAAAGATTTTTCTTTACGCTGTTCGTCAATGTCTTGATAAAAGTCCGTTTGATTTTGTAATTCATGAACTTTTAATTCTAATTGATCCAGTTCTGCTTGGGTTTTTTGATAGAGTTTTTGTTCCTTGTCAGCATATCGTTCTTCTACTTGCTCTTGGTACAATGAGAACCACTCTTTCTCTTTATTCAGACGTAAAAAATCATCTGAGACTTTGGCTTGATGAGCTGCTTTATCAGATATAATTTCAGAAGTTGCTAATTCTTTTAAATCTTGCACTTCAACTTTTGTTTCATCCAATAATTCCGTTGACTCTTTTTTTGCTTTATTTTTTGTTTTTTCTGCTTCTAATTTAGCATCTTGCAATAGCGCTTGTTCTCTTTCCACAAGTTCTGCTTCTAATTGACGGTGTTTAGCTTCGTAGATTTTATTTAATTCGTCTAATCGGTTTGCTAATTCACTGTCTTGCCGAATTTTTTCTTGTTCCATTTCTTTTTGATACACAATTAATTGATCTTTTAGTTCTGTTATTTCATCTTGAACAAAACCGTACATTTCATTGGATTCATCAAAGGCTTTTTGTAAAATTGATTCGGCCTGTAATTTAGCATCTCTTAAAATTTCTTGTTCCTTAATTGCTATTTGTTTTTCTAGCCTACGTTTTTTTTCTTCATATTCCATTACGAGTTCATTTAGCTCTTCTTGGTATTCTCTTTCAAGAGCTGCTTCCTTTTCTTCAAAGCGTTTCAAATTTTCTGAATTCACTTTAGACACGGAGTCGGTAATCAATTCATTTAAGGTCTCTTTTACATGGTCCACCATTTGATCGGTAATTTCTTTCGTTTCTTCAAGTGGAACCGGGTTAAAGGACAACTTTATATTCGGTCTTTTCGATGAATCGGTCATGGACGAGCTCCTTTCTGCATCACACAGTTTTTATTATACGCTTCTCTTAATCGTTTATTTGACAAGATGCGAGTTATTTTTGATTAAAGTCACTCCTTATTATCTCAAAAATCCCGCAAAATTGCACCTTATTTTAATCAATTCTTTAGATAATCTCAAAAAAATTAAATTTGAAAGAAAGTCGAGTTTTAGTCAGCAAATAAAAAACAAGACTTTTAGCCAAAAAACAGCTTCAAATCTTGTTTCCTTACTCCTAAAAAATAGCTAAAACGAATTGGGTCATTAACGGCGCCACAAAGACCGTCACTACCCCTGTCACTCCAATGGCCAAACCAGACATCGCACCTTCAACAGGTCCTAATTCTAAGGCTCTTGAGGTGCCGATTGCATGAGCTGCACTTCCTAGAGCAACGCCTTGCGCGACAGGGTCGGTTACTTTCAATACTTTTAAAATTGAAGGTCCGATAATTGAACCAATAATTCCAGTAATGATAACAATTACTAAGGTAACTGTTGCGATTCCATGCATTTTCTCAGAAATGCCTAAGGCAATCGCTGTTGTAACAGATTTTGGCATAATAGATACCATAATGTCTTTTTTTAAGTTAAATAAGATTGCTAAAATTCCAGTGAAAAAGGTACTTGTAACCGTTCCAAGTAGAATTCCGGTCATAATTGAACGAACATGTTTTTTTAATAAATGAAAAGTATTATACAAAGGTATCCCTAACGCCACAGTAGCAGGAGTAATTAAAATATTTAAAATATCCCCACCCTTGTAGTAATTTTCATAAGGAATTTTTGTAATTTTTAAAAATAAAATAATAAAAATAGTGGATAAAACAAGTGGATTTAATAACGGAAACGGGAACCTTTTAAAAATGGCCAATGCGCCTAAATACATCGCAATTGACAAAATAAGGCCGAACATCGGATTACTTGTAAGTTCTTGATACACTTTTTGCGTCATCCTTTCTATCTTTAGGTAAGTCAACACTGTTGTCTTCAAATTTTCGTTTTACTCCTTGTACAATTAATCCCACAAAACCAATTGTAAAGGCTGTTGTTAGCAACGAAATAATCAGCAACAACCACCAGGTATCTTTGATTACTGGAAAGTAAACCATAATACCAACTCCTGCTGGTAAAAATAAAATACTTAAATTCCCAAGTAAAAATCCTCCTACTGTCTCTACATCTTTTACTTTTAATACTTTAAATTGCAACGCTAAAAATAAAAGCAACATTCCGATAACACTTCCTGGAATTGGTAGAGTAAAAACTTTTGACAACACTTCTCCTAAAAACGAAAAACTTAAAATGTACAATAACTGTTTGTAAATATCCATTTCTATCCCTCCATACATCAATTACTATATCATAGTTTTTCATAAACGTAAGGAAAAACATTGATTTAACCGCTTTCCTTTGAATATTTTTATCTTTCCATCTCAAACTAAACGTATGTTCTTATTTTGTGGAAGCTCTTGATAGAAAGTGGTATAATTAATGTAAGATTAGGTTAAGAAGGAGGTTATTATGAATCAACCTTTAGCTTTTAGAATGCGCCCAACAACTATTGAACAAATTGTGGGTCAACAACATTTAGTTGGAGAAGGGAAGATTATTAGACGAATGGTGGAAGCAAAAATGCTTTCTTCAATGATTTTATATGGCCCTCCTGGCATTGGAAAAACAAGTATTGCTAGCGCAATTGCAGGCTCTACTCAATATGCCTTCCGTACATTAAATGCCGCTACTGATTCAAAAAAAGATTTACAGATTGTTGTTGAAGAAGCGAAAATGAGCGGAACTGTTATTTTATTATTGGATGAAGTTCATCGTTTAGATAAACCAAAACAAGATTTTTTACTACCCCATCTGGAAAATGGGCGTGTCATTATGATTGGTGCAACAACCGAAAACCCTTATATTACTATCAATCCCGCGATTCGAAGTAGAACGCAAATTTTTGAATTAAAACCTTTGCAAATTGAAGAGATTGAATCTGCATTAGAACGCGCTCTGACAGACACTGATAAAGGCTTAGGTCAGTTAACAGTCGAGGTAACCCCTGAAGCGATGCTTCATTTTGCCAGAGGGACAAATGGCGATGTTCGAAGTTCCTTAAATGGACTCGAGTTAGCCGTTCGCTCCACGAAGCCGAATGAAGACGGTGTAATTGTGATTACCCTTGACATTGCCGAAGAATGTTTGCAACGAAAAGCTCTTACACACGATAAAGATGGCGACGCCCATTATGACGTCATTTCCGCTTTACAAAAATCCGTTCGAGGGAGTGACGTGAATGCCGCCCTTCACTACATGGGGCGTTTAGTTGAAGCAGGCGATTTACCTATTATTGCTCGCAGACTGATGGTGATTGCTTACGAAGACATTGGTTTAGCAAACCCAGCAGCGGCAGCTAGAGCGGTAACGGCTGTACAAGCTGCTGAGAAACTTGGCTTTCCGGAAGCCAGAATTCCTTTAGCAAATGCGATTGTTGACCTGTGTCTTTCTCCTAAATCAAATTCGACTTACGTAGCGATTGATGCCGCCTTGAGTGATATTCGAGCTGGTAAAAGTGGCGATGTTCCAGATCATCTAAAAGACTCACACTACAGCGGTGCAGAAAAGTTAGGACGCGGGATCAACTATCAATACCCTCATTCTTTCCCTGGCGCTTGGGTGAATCAACAATATTTACCTGATAAATTAAAAAATGCAGTGTACTTTGAACCTAATCACACAGGCAAATACGAAGATAGTTTGGCTAGACAGTACGACAACATTAACGAGATGAAAAAAAAAAGGTAAGAACGCGTTGAAAAATATTTCCATTAAAAACGCTCCGCTTTTTAAGCGTTGATGCTTGAAAATAAAAAAATCCTGTGCTACTATAAAGATAAGAATTCTGAGATGTACGAATTGTTCAATAAATGTGCTGACCGAACAAATAGTACGACCTCGGGATCCAAACTGATTCAAATGGATAACAGGCCTTTACCTTTGGTAGTTAGATATTTGACAGCGGAGCCCACCTGCATGTATGCGGGATCAACACTACCTGAACGTGAAAACGGCATCACCGGATTTCTTTTTTAAAATTTATCATTTTGGGGTCATCTTCTAGCAATAGAAGATGGCTTTTTTTGATAAAAAAAAACAAGCAATGCCCTCTTCGCATCACTTGCTCATTGTTAAAAGAATGTAGTTAATAAATATAGATTTAATCCGGTAATTAACAGACCGATAAACCACGCCAAACCATTCACGACCTTGCCATTTTTTAATTCTCCCATCAGGCGTTCATTGCTTGTAAATTGAATTAAAGGAAAAATAGCAAATGGCAATTGCATAGACAAGACAACTTGACTTAACAGCAACAGTTCATCAGTACCCTTTTGTCCAGCAATAATGGTTACAATCACAGCTGGTACGATGGCAAATAAACGCGTTCCAAGACGACTTAACCAGGCAGGTATTTTCAAATGTAAAAATCCTTCCATGATAATTTGACCTGCCATCGTACCTGTTAACGTTGAATTTTGTCCACTTGCTAATAAAGCTACTGCAAATAAGGTACTGGCAATACTTGATCCAAGTGTTCCATTCAAAAGCTGGTAGGTGTCTTCAATGCCCACCACATTGTATTGCCCTGTTTTATAAAATGTGGCTGCAGCAAGAATTAAAATAGCTGAATTGATTAGTAACGCAAAGGTTAAATTAATTGTTGAATCAAGAAAAGCAAACTTTGTCGCTTCTTTTTTTCCAGCGGGAGTTCGCTCGTAAGCTCTACTTTGAACAATTGAAGAATGCAGATAAAGATTGTGAGGCATAACGGTTGCACCTAATATTCCTAAAGCTAAATAAAGTACTTTAGGATTGGTTACAACTTCTGTATGAGGTAAAAACCCTACCATTACTTCTCTAAATTCCGGTTTACTTAAAAAAAGTTCAATTGCAAAACAAATAAAAATAGTCGTCATTAATGTAATGACAATTCGCTCAATCCATTGAAATCCCTTGTGTTGTAAAAATAAGAGCAATAAAATATCTAAAGAAGTAATCAACACACCGTATAATAATGGAATTCCAAAAAGTAATTTCAATGCAATTGCTGCCCCAATTACTTCGGCTAAATCCGTAGCAATAATTGCTAACTGAGCTAAAACCCATAACAAAATCGCCCTTTTTTGACCATACTCGTCACGACATAATTCAGCTAAATCTTTTTCTGTTGCAATTCCTAATTTCGCACTTAAAGACTGAAGCAACACGGCCATTAAGTTTGATAATAGAATAACCGATAACAATAGATAACCAAAAGAAGAGCCTCCAGCAATTGAGGTTGCCCAATTTCCCGGATCAACATACCCAACAGCAATCAGTGCCCCTGGTCCCATAAATGCAAGCAATTTTCTAAAGGAAGAAGCATTCTTAGGAATCGCAACTCGCTTTCCAAATTTCTCCTCTTTTTGTTTGTTTTGATTTAAACTCAACCCATCTCCTCCATTCACACACTTTTAGGTTAACCTAATTTTACTATCTACCTTTACGTAAATCAAGAAAAACTATGAATTATTCAAATCTTAGCGATTTTATGCTATGCTAAAGAGGAAAACAGAATGTTGGAAAGGACTACTATCCATGATTATTTTAATGAGTGTTTTTGCATTGATTTTATTTGCCATGGCATTTTTCTTATTAAGTGGAAAAGCCAGTGTTTTAATTATCAATGAACATGAAAACCAACACCAAATGAATCAAAAATTCTTTAAATTTTACGGCTATTTACTGCTATTCTTTGGAATTTTTGCTTGTTTCCTAGTCTTCAATCACATACAATGGCTTTGGCTTACCTTCCTTGGGGCAACCAGTTTTATAATGGTATTTTTTGTCATTGGTTTAAATCGAAGAATTAACTAAAAAGAAGTAAACCGTCTTCCTAACTGGATGGTTTACTTCTTTTTTAATGCGCTACTATCTAACAATTCTAATTGTAAATTTCCCACGGGTCCTGCCAAACGTTCAATAATAGCAGCCATTTTTACGCCACCAATCCCCTTAACTTCTGCAAATTTTTCGATTACTTCACGGTCAATATCTTTTAAATAGAAAAGTTGTTGTTCTTCACAATAGGTTTTAAAGAGTCTAAATTTTGACTCTGTAAAAGCTTCGTTAATTGAAATATCTCCTTTTTGCATAACTGAACTTCCTTTCTTTTCATTAAAATCAACTTTACAAAGGTTTTAAGTTCCAAGTTTTAGGTTTTTGTTGTAAAATAAAGGTAGAAGAACATAGTTAATTCTTATTATATCACGAATTGAAGAGGAGTGGATGAACATGTTACAACAATACAAACGCATTTTAGTCGCCGTTGATGGATCTGAAGAAGCTGAGTTGGCTTTCAAAAAAGCTGTTTATGTAGCAAATCGTAATGAAGCTGCATTGGTTTTAGTTCACGTTATTGATACAAGAGCTTTCCAAAGTGTTTCGAGTTTTGATGGTGCAATGGCTGAACAAGCTACAGAACAAGCGAAAAATACGATGGAAGAATATCAACGTTACGCAAAAAATCATGATGTTGAAGATGTTCGTTATACAATTGAGTATGGTTCACCAAAAGCAATTATTGCTAAACAAATTCCAGAAGAACAAGACATTGATTTGATTATGGTGGGTGCTACTGGTCTTAATGCAGTGGAACGAATTTTTATCGGTTCTGTTTCAGAATACGTTATTCGTCAAGCTACTTGTGATGTTTTAGTCGTACGTACAGATTTAGAAAACAAATTACCTGATAAAAAATCAAAATAAAAAAGAAGCGTCATGCTTCTTTTTTTTATCCATTTTAAACAAAAACCCTCCCTTCAAAAATTGAAGAGAGGGTTTTCGTTATCTTTTTATTTTGATAAACGTTCTACATCGCGAGCGATCATTACTTCTTCATCTGTTGGAATTAAAAGTACTTTAACTTTTGAGTCAGCAGTTGAAATAACACGTTCATCACTACGAACATTGTTTAATTCTGCATCCATTTCACAACCAAAAACAGTAATACCGTCAATGATTTCTTTACGCATATGGATATCGTTTTCGCCGATTCCTGCTGTAAAGATGATTGCGTCAACACCATTCATTGTCGCAATGTATGAACCAATGTATTTTTTAATGCGATCTGCAAAGATACGTAATGCAATGTTTGCATTGTCATCTGTTAATTGAGCTACTTCAAGATCACGCATATCGCTTGAAATTTCAGATAAGCCTAGTAAACCAGATTCTTTATTTAAAATGTTGATGAATTCGTTGATATCTGTAATGTTTAATTTACCCATTAAGTAGGCAATTAATGAAGGATCAATATCGCCAGAACGAGTTCCCATTGTTACACCTGCAAGTGGTGTGAAGCCCATTGATGTATCAACTGATTTCCCACCGTCAATAGCAGTAATTGAAGCGCCGTTTCCTAGGTGACAAGAGATTAATTTTAACTCTTCAAGAGGACGACCTAACATTTCTGCTGCACGTTCTGAAACAAATTTATGTGACGTTCCGTGAGCACCATATTTACGGGCTGCAAAATCTTCATAATATTTCATTGGAATGCTGTATAAATAGCTCTTCTTAGGCATTGTTGTATGGAAAGAAGTATCAAATACTGCAACACTTGTAATTTCTGGTAATAATTTTTTAAATGCACGGATTCCTGTAGCATTTGCTGGGTTGTGTAACGGAGCTAATTCTGATAAGTCTTCAATTTGTCCTAATACTTCATCTGTGATTAAAGCTGAATCTTTAAAGATTTCTCCACCAGCAACGACACGATGTCCTACGCCAGTAATTTCGTTAAAACTTGCGATAATGTTCAATTCTAATAATTGTTTTAGTAACATCTCTACTGCAAATTCATGATCATTAATGTCTAATACTTCTTCGAATTTTTGACCTTCGCCATATTTGATTGTGAAAATTGATTCTGGCAACCCAATTCTTTCTACGATTCCTTTAGCGATAACTGTTTCTGATGGCATTTCGAATAATTGCCATTTTAAACTTGAACTACCGGCGTTGATTGCAATTGTTTTTGACATATAAATGACTCTCCTTTTGGGTTATATTAAATATTCTCTTTTTTCCAAGTATCGACTTCGTTCATAAAATGAACCATCGCTTTGGGATTCTTAAAGTCTGGAATTTCTGCTAGTAACACTTGTTTTGCCTGTTTAGCAGCTCCACCTTTTTTCTGAATCAAAAGAATTGATTTACGTGAATTTTCAGACTTGAATAACTCTTTAGGAAGATTCAACATTCCTTGTAAGTAACTGACGTCTTGAATCAGTTTTGTTAATGCAGGGGCTTCTTCTGTTTCAAACAGTTGTGTAGGGACTAAAAAGACACCTACGCCACCTTCTTTTAAATACTGTAAGCTTTGTTCAATCATTAAATGATGAGCGTATGAGTGACCTGTTTTAGCCGCTGTTTTAAACGCGCTTGCACGTTCATCTACTGGATAATAACCAACTGGCAAATCGCTTACGACAACATCAACTGGATCTACTAATAGATCTTGAATCGCATCTTGATGTGTCAATTTGATAGTTTGACCTTGTAACCCTGTTAAAACAGCTGCCAACGAAAGCAATAAATCATCGATATCAATGCCTTCTGCATCTAGTTCTACATTCTTAAGTTTCAAACTATTACTGATTGTGGAAAGTAAGTTTCCAGTACCAACAGCGGGATCAAGAAGTCGAATTTTTTTTGTTGTGTCTCCTGTCATCTTCTCGATTAAGTAACTCATGATAAATCCAATCGCATCAGGAGTCATTTGATGATTTGCTTGCAGATTGTCTGTTTTTGCTCCTTTTAATAAAGCTAACTGAAAGGCTTTACGAATTTCTTCTGGCTCCATAGAATCAATGGGCAATGTTTGATACAAGTTTGTTAATTTTTCAATTACTGTTTGAGTGGGCAAACCATCAACTTGTCTTGCAACACGTCCATCAAGAATATTTTCACCCGTTTCTAAAAGGGCTTCTAAGTACGAAACATCCAGCTCTGATTGTATTAATTTAACCGATGTGTCCAATTTATTGAACAAAGTTTCAATCTCGATTTGGGGCACTTTTCCAACCTCATTTCATTACTATATCGCTATTTCATCTCACTTGGGTTAGTTATTTCCACTAATAACATAACTGTTTTGTGAAGTAGTATTCCCTGTACCATTTTAACGAATAACGAGCAAGGTTTCAAGCGCAATCCTCATCTTTCGTTAAATTTTTGAAAATAATCGTTTTTTTTCAATGTTTGTTTATTGTTTTCTTAGAAAAGGAAAACAATAACTGACTTTTTTATTTCATCATCGCAAAAACGCTTATTAAACTAGCCATTAAAAGACACACACCTAAAATACCATAATATTTTAACGAAGATTTCCATAACTGGCTATTTCTTGAATTTTGATACCCAAAATTGCGAATTGGTTTTCTAAGTAAAAGGTAAACTAACAGACCTGGAATAAGCTGGAATAGCATCACAAGTATCACGATTAGCGTTCCATTCATGTTTCGTGCATTCGCATCATAATAAACCCACATTAATAATTTTACATATGCTACTACGCCGATAATGAAGATTCCAAAAACAACAGTTAAGCCAACAATTCCTATTAATAAATCACTCATATTTTCCCCTCCCAAAATTGATAAAAAAAAGCTCTTCTAGCAAGTAGAAGAGCTTTTTGAGTTCGTGCTTATTGAGCAACTGCAGGGTATACAGAAACTTGTTTTTTGTCGCGACCTTTACGTTCGAAACGAACGACACCATCACATTTAGCGAATAATGTATCGTCTCCACCAATCCCAACGTTAACACCTGGATAAATTTTAGTACCGCGTTGACGGTATAAAATTGAACCACCTGAAACTGTTTGACCATCTGCACGTTTAGCGCCTAAACGTTTAGAGTTAGAGTCACGTCCGTTAGTAGTAGAACCGCCCCCTTTTTTGTGGGCGAAGAATTGTAAATTCATTTTCAACATATGAGTTGCACCTCCTGGTAAATTAATTGGTTGTTAATTCATTTTGACATACTCAGGGTACTCTTCTGTAATCCCTTGAATCGAAAGACGCAAGCTTTCAAGAAGAATCTGAGCAATATGAAACTGTTCGCCGGTAATGTCTTGTAGAATTTCAACATATAAATGTCCACCATTCACTGCGTCATCCATATCCACTAAGGGTTGGAAACCAGCTAAAGCTTCAATACTATTTGTTGCTCCAAAAGTCAATGCCGAAACAGCTGCACAGACAATGTCGCTGCCTTCGGGTCCTGACTCTGCATGTCCAGTTACTTCAAAAGAAACTAGATTCCCATCGCTATCGCGATTGAACAATGCTTGAATCATATCGAACACCACTTTTCTTAAGCGTTAATTGCATTAATAACAACTTTTGTATACGGTTGACGGTGACCTTGTTTACGGTGAGTATGTTTTTTAGGTTTGTATTTATACGTAGTAACTTTCTTTTGTTTACCATGTTTTTCTACAGTACCTTCAACAGTAGCTCCGGCGATTGTTGGAGCTCCAACTTTTGTTTCTTCGCCACCTACCAAGATTACTTCATCAAAGCTTACAGTTTCACCAGCTTCAACGTTTAATTTTTCAACGTAAATTGCTTGGCCTACCTCAACTTTAACTTGTTTTCCACCAGTTTTGATAATTGCGTACATTTATTCGCACCTCCTTATTAGACTTAGACTCGCCGTCGTGAGCGTCACAAGTGTGAACTTAAGACTCATTCCCGCGCGGTTGTAGTTGTGGTGCTACACATTTACAACAGTACCATCATACCAAAAATGATTCCATAGGTCAATCATTTTTCGTGAATCTCACGATTATCTAAAAATTCATCTGATGAAACGACTCTTGTTCCGATATCTTTTGCAAATTCATCGTCATGGGTCACAATTAAGATACCAGTACCATTTGCAGCTATTTTTTGAATCATTTTTCCAATTTCGATAGTTGATTCACGATCAAGGGCTGAGGTTGGTTCGTCAAAGCAAAGGATACTCGGATTAAGCATTAAAGCTCTTGCAATCGCAACCCGTTGCTGTTGTCCTCCGGATAATTCGTTAGGCATCGCATTGGCTTTCTCATTTAATCCAACTTGCTCTAATAATTCCATTGCTTTTTTTTGTAAATATTGGTTGCTCTCTCTTTTTTGAGCGACAGGCGCTTCCATACAATTTTCAAGCACCGTTAAATTAGGAAACAACTGATAGTTTTGAAAAACCATCCCAATTTGATTGTGGTACTTTCTAAGTGTTCCCTTGTTTGCATAATCAACCTCTCCCTTTCGATTGGTTTTGCATAGCGTGATATCCCCCAACCGAATTTCCCCTGCATCAACTGTTTCCAAATGATTTATTATGCGCATTAAAGTTGTTTTCCCTGTTCCTGATTTTCCAATGAGAGTAACAATTTCACCTTTTTCAAGAGTAAAATCAAAGGCTTTTATCACTGGTTGTCCATTAAATTTTTTTGTTATTTTTTCGACAGTTAACAACATTCCTATTCTCCTCCTTTAAAAGTGAATTCTCTTTTCAATAGTAGTTAAACCAAGTGTTACCAAACCTGTAATCAGCAAATAGATGATTCCTACTGCTACAAAGGGAATAAGAGAAGCATAGGTATTAGAAGCAATTTGACCTGCTCTTAGTAGCTCACCTAATCCTAAAATGTACACTAATGAAGTGTCTTTTACTAACGAGATAACTTCGTTGCCTACAGAAGGCAATACAATTCGAGTAACTTGTGGAATAATAATTCGACGGTATCCTCTAATCTTTCCAATCCCCAAAACTTGTAACGCTTCAAATTGCCCTTTAGGAACAGCCAAAATCCCACCGCGGAAAATTTCTGCATAATAGGCTGTATAATTTAATGCAAATGCAATGACCGCTGCTGGAAAACGATCTAGCGTAATGCCAATATGAGGAAGTCCAAAGAACACGACCATTAATTGAAGAAGTAACGGCGTTCCACGCATGATATAAATATAAAATTGTACGATTAAGGAAATGCCTTTTGGTGCGTATACTCGAACAATCGCTACTAAAAACCCAAGAGGAATTGTTACGATTAGAATGATGCTAAACAGGAATAAAGTTGTTTTTAAACCCTCTAATAACGCAGGTAGTAATTCTGTTATCATTGTCATTTCAATCCATCCTTTACTCGGCAAACCATTTTTGATAAATCGTATCGTAAGTGCCGTCTGTTTTTAATTCCTTCAACGCTTGATTTAATTTTGTTTTTAATACTTTATCTTTTTTTCGTAAACCAACACCGTACTCTTCTTTTCCAAAATTATCTTTTAGTGTTCGGTAGGTGTCTACCCCTTTTAATTTGATGTAGTAGCGCGCCAACACTTCATCAACAACAATGGCCTCGCTTCGTTTGCTAGCTAAATCATTAAAGACGTCATTGTTAGATGGAAATTGTGTGAGTTCTTGATTTTTAAAAGTTGCTAGTTCTTTTTTTGAAACAGCATCTACTGCACTAGAAGCTTGTTGCGCTGCTATGGATTTCCCTGCTAGCTCTTTTTTTGTTTGAATTTCACTGTTTTTTAAAACAACAATGGATTGGCTATTTTCTAGATAAGGATCTGAAAAGGCTACTTTTTCTTTTCTTTCAGGGGTAATTGTATAACCATTCCAAATGAAATCAATATTCCCCGCATTTAATTCTGTTTCTTTCATTGCCCAATCTATCGCTTGAAATTCTATTTTTAACCTTAGTTTTTTTCCTACTTCTTTTGCTAAGTCAACATCAAACCCCACGATTTCGCCTTTATTGTCTCGATAACTCATTGGTGCAAAGGTATCATCTAATCCTACAACCAGTTTCCCTGATTTTTCAATTTCTTTTGTTGCATCCGTTTGATTTTGTTCATTTTTGCTATTTCCGCAACCAACTAACAATAAACTAAATCCAACAATACTTAGAACGATACTCATTTTTATTTTCATCTTTATTCTCTCCCTTTTTTTATTAGAATGCTGTTTTCAATTGGCTGCAGTCCGCTGGAAAACAAAAAAAGTCCTTTGATTTTCAATTTGAAAATCAAAGGACGACTATACAAGTATCGTGGTTCCACCTTTTTTTGCAATCTCCTCACGGAAAATTGCCTTATCACGTTCAAAACGACTAAACGTTAGTACTGTAACGGGTACACCCGAGTCAGTTTACAACTCCCATATAGGTGAGGTTCAACTGCTAGCTCAGAGATGTGTGTTCAGAAACTAGTTCTTGATTGCTTTCACCACCCGCAACCTCTCTAAAAAGTCCTAATTCTTACTTTTTCTCTTCAAAGCTTTTATTATTTTTTATCACTATACCATAGAATTTTTTATTTGCCAAATAATTTTTGGAAAAAGTTTTTCTTTTCTTTTTTTAATGACATCAGTGGCACCGTTTCGCCTAAGACACGTCGCGCAATATTACGGTAGCCTAATGAAGCAGGATTTTTTGGATCTAAGACAATTGGATCGCCTTTATTCGACGAACGAATAACACTATCATCATCAAATACGATTCCTAGTAATTCAATTGACAAATGTTTTGTAATTTCATCAATATCTAACACTTCGCCATCTTGCATCATTCGTTTACGAATACGATTAATAATTAGACGCGGGGGTTCCATTTCAGTTTGTTCTAGTAAGCCTATAATTCGATCTGCATCTCTCACTGCAGAAATTTCTGGAGTGGTGACAACAATTGCCATGTCGGCAGCTGCAATGGAATTTTGGAAACCTTGTTCAATTCCTGCTGGACAATCAATTAAAATATAGTCATAGTCTGGACGTAAGCTATCAACAATTTCTTTCATTTCTTCTCCATTAACGGAGCTTTTATCTGCATTTTGAGCAGCTGGCAATAAGTATAAATTATCATTAAAACGCTTATCTTTAATAATGGCTTGATGCAACTTAGCTCGTCCTTCAACTACATCAACAATATCATAGATGATTCGGTTTTCTAGTCCCAGAATCACATCTAAATTGCGTAATCCGATATCCATATCAATCAGACAAACTTTCTTTCCTTGTAAGGCTAACGCCGTACCAACATTGGCAGTTGAAGTCGTCTTTCCTACGCCACCTTTTCCTGATGTGATGACAATCGCTGTTCCCATTACATTAATCCCCCTGTCACTTTGTCCATTTTAGGCCGCAGCACTTTTAGTTTTTCTACAGGTGCAAATTCAAGAATGTGCAAATCATTGATGTAAGCAAATTCTTTCATATTCGCGCCTTTATTTTCATGTGTTTTATTTTCGATAATTTGAATATTATCTGCTATTCGAATCTGTGCATCGGTTTGGAAATCGGCTACGACAACAGCACTGTCGTCCCCACTAAAACCAGCATGAGCAACGCCTAGCAATTCCCCGATAATAAAAATACTTCCATCTGCACGAACACTGCCGCCTGGATGAACCTTTCCAATTAAAAGAATGTCCCCTTTAGCCGTTAATGTTTGACCACTTCGAATCGTTTGAATTTCCATTTGCAAACTGTTGGCTTCATGCCACTCGTTGGCTTCTTTGTACGTCAACACGTTAGATTTAAGCTGCTTGATTTGAAATTGGCTAGTAGTTGAAATTTTAGTTGTCAATTCATCGACTTCCGTTTCAGATAATAAACGATTCCCTGTTTTAATTTCAAGAGAAATGGATTTTTTATCTGTTTTAGTAGATTTATTTTCAGCTAATAGATTCGCTAACAGTTGATCTAATTCTTCATGAATCGTGCTCATTGCAGCTGTATCATCTAATGTTAAGACGAAACCATCTTTTGTTCCTTTTAACGTTACACTTTGTTTCACTTTAACAACTCCCAACGCATTTCATTGATTGCTCATTCTTTCGTTATCAACCAAAAACCGAACTTACATTTTTTCTAATTTCATCATAAGTTTTTGTAGTGGGTAGTATAAGAAAATAAAGATTACCACATTTAAGAGTAAAGTTGGACCTAATCGTTCTACCATAAAAGTATTAAAATCCATTGTTGTTTCCTTCAAGATTGTATAGAAAAAATATAACGTTGTTTCAATTAAACTCAAATCAATGATAAACATCATTGCGACTACGATTGGATTAGGGTGAAGCACTTTTGTTAATTTTTCAGTGATGTACACAATAATTGGAAACAAGGCAACATATATCCCTAATATTCCAACGTAATAACTATCAAATAAGAGACCAAATACGATTGCAAGTACCAACATTTTATTTCGAGGTAAATAAAAAGACATCATTACGAGTAAAATAATCGTAAGTCGAGGAACAAGCACATAGTCGCTCCCGTATAGCGTTTCTGAAAATAAAGCTGCTAAAACTCCGTCTAACAAGAAAAAAACAAAAAGAATCAGTGGTGGTAAAAATGAACTTTTTAAATTTGAATTCATTTACTCACCACTTTCAGCTTCACGTTGAACGATGGTTACATAGCGGATGTCATTGGTATCTGCAGCCGGCGTAATATACGCTACTTTTGATAATCCATGAGCGTCTAATTTCACTTCATCAACGGTACCAATAAGTAACGTTGACGGTGTAATTCCACCTAAGCCAGATGTCACAACTTTGTCGCCTTTTTTCGGTTCAGCATCTGTTGTAATTTGATTCATTTTCAAACGTTTTGTTTCTTTATCATAGCCATTGATAATTCCATGAATTTGTCCTGACTCGCTTTGTACCAAAGCTGCCACACGGTTCTTTTTAGAATCAACTGTCGTAATTAATTGAACTTTAGAACTTGTAGGACTCACTTCTACGATTCGTCCAACTAACCCATTTCCAGCCATCACAGACATGCCTTTTTCAATACCGTTTTTGCTGCCTTTATCCACGACGATTTGATCAATCCAAGAATCAGGATTGCGGCCAATGACACTGCCTGTAATTTGGTTGTAATTCGATAAAGTTGAAGTTAATTCCAACTGTTCTTGCATTTTTTTATTATCTTGTTTTAGATCTGCTAGTTCAACTTGCGTTTCATAAAGTTTATCGATTTTTGATTTTAACAACTGGTTCTCTTCGTAAGTATTTTTTAATTCTTCAACCGAATCAATAAAACTTACAATTCCATTGGCTGGCTTTGAAAAAACGCGCCCAGTAATGGCAGTAATGTCATTGGTGAATTGTTGGACGATTGGCAACTTTGCTCTTTCTTTAATTGAATAGGCAATTAACCCCATACAAACAATTACACTGACTAATAAAATGATTAATTTTTTATTTGAAAAAAATTGATGCAACTCGTCACCCCACTTTGCCTTGAAGGCCTTCTCTATTTTACCATATTTCATTTGAAATACTAATATTATTTTACATAAACTTATTTTCTTAGGAAAATTGATTGATTTTAACTTATTAAATAGAAAAGAAGCGGGAAGTTTGTAGACTCCCCGCAGTTTCTAAACATATTTTGGTGTCTGTTTATCGATTTGCTTTTTTCTTAAATAAATCAATATGTTTCAATGATTCGCCTGTTCCAATCGCAACACAATCTAGTGGCTCATTTGCTACAAAAACTGGAACTTGTGTTTCATCTGCAATTACTTCTGATAAGTTTTTTAATAACGCACCACCACCAGTTAAAACGATTCCGTGATCGATGACGTCAGAAGAAATTTCAGGTGATGTTTCTTCAAGCGTTTCTTTAACTGCAACGACGATTGCTTCCACCACTTCTTGAAGTGATTGAGAAACGTCAACAGCAGAAATTTCGATTGTTTTTGGTAGACCCGTTAACAAATCGCGTCCTCGAATGCTCATTTCGCCATATTCTCCAGCTTTTTCTACAGAAGCACACCCAATTTCGATTTTAACGGCTTCAGCTGTTCTTTCACCAATTAGTAAATTGTATTTTTTGCGTACATAATGAATAATGGCATCATCTAATCGGTCTCCGGCCATTCTAATAGAACGGCTACTCACGATTCCACCTAGTGAGATAGTTGCAACGTCTGTTGTTCCACCACCAATATCTACAACCATGCTTCCTGTTGGGTCCATAACTGGCAGTCCTGCACCGATTGCTGCTGCAAATGGTTCTTCAATAATGAAGGCATCTTTTGCTCCAGCCATTCTAGTTGCGTCGATAACAGCGCGTTTTTCAACTTCCGTTACGCCACTTGGTACACAAACCATGACATATGGTTTTGAACTCGTTTTTCCAATTGTTTTTTGGATATAATATTTCATCATCGCTGCAGTTGTTTCATAATCTGCAATTACGCCGTCTTTCATTGGGCGAATGGCTACGATTGAACCTGGCGTACGACCTATCATATTTCTAGCTTCTTCACCAACAGCAACAATTTCTCCTGTTGATGTGTTTTTTGCTACGACTGAAGGCTCTCTCAAGACAATCCCTTTGCCATCTGCATAAACCATGGTATTTGCGGTTCCTAAATCAATTCCAATATCCTTACTTCCTAATCCAAACACATTACTTCATCCTCTCAACTATATATCCATGATTCATCATCAAAAATCTTATTATTTTTAGATTCATTTAACAGTATATCAAAAAAAATCCAATTATGCTGTAACAGTACTTATCATACTGCAAAAACATTGATAAAACATTAATATTGTATGTATTTTAATAGAATTTTAAATATTTATACGCTTTGTAAACCTTTTGATACTGAATTCACCTTTTTGACACATAAAAACACTCTAACAAAACGACTTTTTTTAAGAAACAAAAAAAAGAACTGAGTATAAATACTCAGTTCTTCAAAATTTTTAAGTTAAGCTTACGCTTTTTCAACGTTAGCTGCTTGAGGTCCACGGTTGCCTTCTTCAACTTCGAAAGAAACTGCTTGTCCTTCTTCTAAAGTTTTGAATCCGTCTCCGCCGATAGCTGAGAAATGTACGAATACATCGTCACCGTTTTCGCGTTCGATAAAACCAAAACCTTTTTCTGCGTTAAACCATTTTACTGTACCTTGTTCCATAATGAAATTCCTCCTCGTGCGTTTTGCACATAATATTTGATATTCTTGCTTAACGGTACGAATTGGAATGTTTTGAAACAATCTTTTCTTTACCTAACAAAAACACTAAATTAATTATAACACGTTCATTTTTTTTACACAAGGAAAAAGCATGATTTCTTTTAAATTTAAATCGCTCCCATTTCTTTCAGGCTAATATACGTGTTGGATCCGATAACAATATGATCCAATAATTCAATCCCCATCAACTCGCCACAAGTTGCCATTCTTTTAGTAAACGTAAAATCTGCATCAGACGGAGTTGGATTTCCTGATGGATGATTGTGTGCCACGATAATGCGTGCAGCTGCGTAGCGTACCGCTCCTCTAAAAATTTCTCTTGGATGGGCGATTGACTGGCTCAATCCGCCTACAAAAATGGTTTCTTTTTTGATAATTTCATTTTTTGTATTAAGAAATAGCGTGATTACATGCTCTTGTTGCAAATCTTTCATTTCCTTAATTAACATTTTGCCAATCGTATGGCTTGAAGTCACTTGTCCCTTTTTTTCTTGTGTCGCAGCTGCAATGCGACTTCCTAATTCAATTGCAGCTCTGATTTCAATTGCTTTTGTGCGACCAATTCCGTTGACACACATCAATTCTTCTATGGAAACTGTTTTTAAATAATATAAATCTTCAAATGCTGCTAAAAGGTTCAATGATAATTCCACAGCGCTGCTGTCTTTTGGACCTGTCCGGAGTAGAATCGCTAATAATTCATGGGTAGACAATGATTTTTCACCATCCTTTTCCAACCGTTCCCGTGGTCGACTTTGCTTTGGCATTTTTTTTACTAAACTGTGAGTTACTCTCATAAAAAAACCTCCCTTTTCGAATAACTATTCGCAAAAAAGAGAGGGTTCATTTATTCATTAGTTTTTATTTTGTTGATCGATATAAGCTTTGACAATCGTTAAATCATCATAAATTTTAAGTGTTTTTTCCAAGGCTTCTTCCCCTGGCGGAATTAAATCAGGAATCATAATAACGTCAATTCCAGCGTCAAAAGCTGCTCTGATCCCGTTGATTGAATCTTCCAAAATCAGTGTGTTTTCTTTTGCAATACCTAATCCTGACCACGCTTTTTCAAATATTTCTGGGTCTGGTTTTGCTCGTTTCACTTCATCGCCTGAAACAATATAATCAAACCGACCTGTCAGCTTTTCTCTTTCAATAAAGAGATGAATCATTTCTTTTAAATTACTAGAAGCGACCACCTTTTTGATGTTTTTTTCCTCTAAATAATTTAACAAATCCATAAATCCTTCTTTAATAATTAAGCCGTCACGTTTGACAATTTCTTCCACGCGCTTGCGTCCTTCTTGAATTAAATGAGCCACTTTTTTTTCATCATCAAAATCACGGTAAAGATTTTCATGCAACTCTTCATCAGAGGTTCCAACATATTGTAAATAATAGTCATACGTAAAATCCAAACCAATTTCATCGGCAATCTCTTGATTTGCTCGGTAGTAAAGGGTCTCTGTATCAAAAATTAAACCGTCCATATCAAAGATTACTGCTTCTATTTTTTTCAAAAATTTCCACTCCTCTAATTGTTTTCTTCTGATTTAAAATATTGACGAACTTCAGAAATAAAATAAAGTGAACCTGTAATCAACAACACATCGCTACTGTCCATTTCGTTAATGGCTTTGACTAATCCTGTTTGCCAATTTTCTACTATTTCAACTGGACCTGCAACTTGATTAGCCAGTTCTTCACCTGTAGCCGCTCTGGGGTAGTCGAACGTTGCCACCATTAAATGCATGTTTTGAACCGTTTGTAACTGTGCCATCATGGTATCTACTGACTTGTCTTTTAATGCGGCAAATAAAACATAAATATCTTGGTTAGGGAAATCACGTTTAAGAGTTTCCACTAAACGGATCATCGCAGGTTCGTTGTGAGCGCCATCCATCACAATCAATGGCTGTTCATTTATTTTTTCCATTCTACCTGGCCAAAAAGCTTGTTTAAGTCCTCGTAGCATGTGCTCATGCCCGACAGCTAGTCCCGTTTCATGACTATAAATACGCAGTGCTTCAAGGGCAACCGCTGCATTTTCTACTTGATGCTCGCCTAACATTGAGATTTGAGCTTGTCGTAGGCAAATATAGTCATCTTCAAAGGTGAATTGCTCTCCCCATGTCGGTAATGTTTGCCATTTGGAAACAAAAAAATCTTTGCCAAATTGACTTTGCAGACTATCTTGTTCAATCGCTATTTTTTCAATAACTGTTAAGGCTTCTGATGGGATTTTTCCAGTAACAACAGGAACACCAGCTTTAATAATTCCCGCTTTTTGGTAGGCAATTTCAGCAAGGGTGTTCCCTAAAATGTGCATATGATCGTACCCAATAGTCGTAATCACCGATACTATTGGCGTCACAACATTTGTTGAATCCACTAATCCGCCTAAACCGACTTCAACAATTACAACGTCCGCATGCCCCTCGCCAAAATACTGAAACATCATACTGTTAACGACTTCAAATTCAGTTGGACCTCCAAGTGGGGTTTCGTCTAATTCCATCACATACGGATAAATTAAATTCGCTAAACGTAAAATTTCTTCATTTGAAATCGGTTCTCCATTCACACTAATCCGTTCGTTAAAGCTTTCAATATAAGGTGAAGTAAATGTCCCGACGGTTTGACCCGCTGCTTCTAACATACTTCTAAGGTACGTAACAGTTGAACCTTTTCCATTTGTTCCTGCGACATGAATCGATTTAAATTTCCGTTCTGGATGACCTAATTTTTTCATCATCCATTCCATTCTTTTCAAGCCCGGTTTGATTCCTAAGGCTAAACGACTGTGAATCCAAGTCAACGCTTCTTCATATGTGTTAAACAAATCGATCCCACCATTTCTTTTCAGTTAGTTCTTTACTATGAATACTATTATACCGTTCTACTCGTCTGGTGACTATTGATTTTATTTTTTAATAAAAAACTTGAACAGCTTTTCCTTATTAAAAAAGGAGGCTGTTCAAGTTGATTATTATGCTTGTGCTTTTAAGACATTAATGCGTTCAGCTACTGCTTCACGTTTTTCAAGGTAATCTTTTTCTTTTGCTCGTTCGCTTTCAACAACTGCTTCAGGAGCACTTGAAACAAAACGTTCGTTAGAAAGTTTTCCTTGAACACGTTTCACTTCGCCATCCCATTTCGCCATTTCTTTTTCAAGACGTGTGATTTCTTCTGCAATATTGATTAGACCTGCTAGTGGCAAGTAAATTTCAGCGCCTGTAATGACTGCACTCATTGCTGTTTCAGGTGCTGTTACGTCACTTGCAATCGTCAAAGTTTCAAGGTTACAAAAACGTTCAATATAATGTTGATTTTCAATTAAGAAGGATTCAATCGTAAGATCATTTGTTTTAATCAACAATTCTACCTTTTTAGACATCGGTGTATTCACTTCTGAGCGAATGTTACGAACAGAACGAATCAACTCCATTAACACTTCCATTCCTTTTGCAGCTGTTTCATCGTTAAATTCAGGGCGCACAACTGGGTACTCGGCTACCACTAATGATTCACCGTGATGCGGCACACTTTCCCAGATTTTTTCAGTTACGAAAGGCATAATTGGGTGCAACAAGCGTAAGGTTTGATCTAATACATGAGCTAAAATACTTCTGGTTGTTAATTTAGCTGCTTCATCTTCCCCATTTAACACACCTTTACTCATTTCGATATACCAATCACAGAAATCATCCCAAATAAAGTTGTATAGGTGACGACCTGCTTCACCAAACTCAAATTTTTCAGATAAATTCGTTACGTGTTCAATCGTTTCGTTTAAACGAGTTAAAATCCAGCGATCTGCAATCGTTTTTGGTCCAGTCAAATCGATTTCATCCACTGTTAAACCGTCCATGTTCATAATAGCAAAGCGACTAGCGTTCCACACTTTATTAATGAAGTTCCAGCTAGCATCCATCTTATCGTAGCTAAAACGAACATCTTGACCAGGTGCTGAACCATTGGATAAGAACCAACGTAAGGCATCTGCACCGTATTTATCAATGACTTCCATAGGGTCAATTCCGTTCCCTAATGATTTACTCATTTTGCGACCTTGTTCGTCACGAATTAATCCGTGAATCAAAACATTTTCAAAAGGACGCTCTTCTGTAAATTCTAAACTTTGGAACATCATTCGACTTACCCAGAAGAAGATAATATCATATCCTGTTACTAAAGTATTTGTTGGGAAATAACGTTTAAAATCTGGCGCTTCTGTATCTGGCCAACCCATCGTTGAAAATGGCCATAAAGCTGAACTGAACCACGTATCTAATACATCTGGATCTTGAATCCAATTTTCCGCATCTGCTGGTTCTTCCATGCCCACATACAATTCTCCTGTTTCTTTGTGGTACCATGCTGGAATACGATGTCCCCACCATAACTGACGAGAAATAACCCAATCATGAACATTTTCCATCCAACGCATATACGTATTTTCAAAGCGTTCAGGAACAAAGTTTACAGCTTGATCCGTAGCTTGATTGTCCATTGCTTCTTTTGCTAATGGTGCCATTTTAACAAACCATTGGGTTGATAAACGTGGCTCTACGACAACTCCTGTGCGTTCAGAATGTCCTACACTATGAACCATTTTTTCAATTTTAATTAAACGACCGATTTCTTCTAATTCTTTAATGATTTCTTTACGTGCTTTAAAACGGTCCATGCCTTCATATTTACCTGCAAGTTCATTCATTGTTCCATCTTCATTCATTACATTGATACGTGGTAAATCATGACGATTTCCAACTTCAAAGTCATTTGGATCATGAGCTGGAGTTATTTTAACAACACCTGTTCCAAAATCCATTTCAACATACTCATCTGCAATAATCGGAATTTCTTTATTGACGATTGGCAACACCAACATTTTTCCAATTAAGTGTTTGTAACGATCGTCTTCTGGATGAACTGCAACGGCTGTATCGCCTAACATCGTTTCAGGTCGAGTAGTAGCAATTTCTAAGACGCCACTGCCGTCAGCTAAAGGATAGCTCATATGATAAAAAGCGCCTTCTACGTCTTTGTGGATTACTTCGATATCCGATAAGGCAGTTTTTGCTTTTGGATCCCAGTTGATAATGTATTCTCCCCGATAAATTAACTCTTTTTCAAACATGGTCACAAAAACTTTACGAACAGCTTCTGATAACCCCTCGTCAAGGGTAAAACGTTCACGGCTATAATCAACAGAAATCCCAACTTTTGCCCATTGTTCACGAATAAAAGTTGCGTACTCTTCTTTCCATTCCCAAACGGTGTCGATAAATTTTTCGCGTCCTAAATCATAGCGTGAAACACCTTCTGCAGCTAGCTTTTCTTCTACTTTTGCTTGTGTTGCAATCCCCGCATGATCCATTCCTGGCAACCAAAGAGTGTCGTATCCTTGCATGCGTTTTTGACGAATGATGATGTCTTGTAAAGTTGTGTCCCAAGCGTGTCCTAAATGTAATTTACCCGTTACGTTTGGTGGTGGAATCACGATTGAATACGGTTTTTTGGTCATATCTCCACTTGGTTTAAATAAATCCTTTGCTACCCACTCATCATAGCGCCCCGCTTCAACTTCTTGGGGATTGTATTTTGTTGGCATTTTTAATTCTTCTGTCATTTGTACAACCTCTTTTCTTAATTTGATTTAACTCAGCCTATGAAGGTTTGAAATCAAGGCAAACTAAAAAGCACCCACCCTAATAACAAACTACTTATTAGGACGAATGCTTGAATTCGCGGTACCACCTATTTTGCGCGTCTCTTTGTGACACACCTCTCAACTTTCAGTCGTTAACGGATAACCACCCGAGATAAGCTACTCCTACTTCACCTATCCAGCTCCCAAGCTACCTTTTCTGTCCGTCGATTAAGAACTCTCAGCAACTGTTCTATTCTCTAAAATCTAAGGGGCAGATACTCCTCTTGTTCAAAGCTTTTTTCTTTTCTTAATTCTAGCATTGAAGCTGACGAAACTCAATCTTTTTTTACAAATTTGGCTTATTTGGCAGCAACTGCTGCTTTGGCTGCTTCAATTGCTTTTTCGTAATTTGGTTCATGGCTCATTTCTGAAACAATTTCTTCATATACTAAGACCCCTTCGCGATTAACCACAAAGACGGAACGTGCTAGTAAATCTAATTCAGGCATATATAATCCGTAGCTTTTAGCAAACGTTAAGTCCGTATCGTGAAGCATTTCCATTTCAACGCCATTCCCAGCACACCAATCTGCTTGCTCTTCTTTTGTATTGTTTGAAATGGTCATCAACTGTACGCCTTCAAGTTTTCCAGCAATTTGGTTAAATTGTTTGGTTTGAATTGCACAAACGGATGTATCAATATTTGGAATCACACTGATTAACGCCACTTCTCCTTGGTAATCAGATAATGAAATGACTTGATCGTTTAAGTTTTTTAATTGAAATCCAGGTGCTTTTTCTCCAACTTTTGGTTGTGTTCCTTCGACTTTTATCACGGTGCCTCGTTTAGTAATTTCCATCATTATAATCTCCTTTTAGTAAAAAACATTGTTTGTCTTCTTCTAGTATACGAAAAAAAACAAAAGCGACGCAACCATTCTGCTTCAACTACTTAAATCTCTACTTTTTCACGAAGGTGTTCGTTGAAATAGATCAAGGTTAATAATTCTGTTGTTAAATCGATGTAGCGGATGTCGACTTCAGGAGGGGCTGACACACGACCTGGCGCGAAGTTTAAGATAGCCGTCACACCGGCTGCAACTAAGGAGTCAATTGCTTCTTGCGAGTATTTACTTGGCACTGTTGAAATAGCAGTGTTTATCCCTTCTTCTTGAATAATTTCCGCCATTTTGTCAATGGAATAAATCGGAATACCTGAAAGGACTTCGCCACATTGCGTCTCATCTTTTTCAAATCCGCAGGCGATTTTCAGGTTTTCATCTCGTCGGAAATTATTTGCTAATAAGGCTTTCCCTAAATTCCCAACGCCAACTATTGCTACTTTCGTTAACTTATTCACATTTAAAATTTGATCAAAAACTTCAATTACATGATCGACATCATAGCCGTACCCACTTCGTCCAAGTTCTCCAAAATGGGAAAAATCTCGTCGAATGGTTGTAGAGGGAACTTGGGTTAAGGCACTGAATTCTTTTGATTTAATTCGCTTCACTCCAGAATCTTCTAATGTTTTTAAATAGCGATAATAAAGTGGCAAACGTTTTGCCGTTGCTTTTGGCAACTGTACTGCTTCTAATTTTTTTACCAACAAATTCACCTTCCTGTTTTCACTCTTATCCCCATATTACCATTGTCATACCGGACATTCAATTAAATTGTGATTTTTTTCACAGTCGTAACAAAAAAGCTAATTAGCGTATTTTTTTTACACTAACTAGCTAGGTTCTTATTTTGTTGAAAAAACGATTTGATTGGCAATGACTGTTTTCAGTACTTTTATTGTTCTTAATTCTTTTGTAGAAATAGTGAAGGGATTGTCTTTTAAAATCGTAAAATCACTAACAAATCCGGGTTTTATCATCCCTCTGGTCGTTTCGTGATAGCAAGCTTTTGCACTTCCAACCGTATATAATCGAATGGCTTCAAATCGTGACAATGCTTCTTCAGGAAAATAGTGTTTTCCATCTAAATCAGAGCTAACCGTTCTCGTTACGGCTGCGTGAATGCCGTAAAAAGGATTTGGGATTTCAACAGGGGCGTCACTTCCTCCTGCTGTTGCAAAACCTGCTTTTTGGATGCTTTTCCATGCAAAAGCAAGAGGTGGATGTGTCTCCCCTAAAACTTCAAGAGCCCAAGGTAAGTCGCTGCTCATAAATTGCGGTTGTAAATCAAACAACAACGGCATACCACTTGCTTTTTCCAATAAATCAGGTCGAAGCCACGGTGTGTGAATCATTCGGTCTAGTTGACCTGCTTTTGGAGGATATTTTTTTAATGTAGTGATGACATTTTCAAAAGCTTGATCGCCTAAAATATGAATCGCTACAGGCAGTTCTGCTTTTCTTGCATCCTTTACCATAGTCTCGAAAACTTCGTCGGTTTGGACTTGTAAACCAAATTGAGTCGGTTCATTTGGATATGAATGGGACATCAACGCCGTTTTAGAACCGACTGTTCCATCATAGAAGATTTTCATTGCGCCTAATTCCACCCACGGATGATTGCTTAAAAAGGTTTCATTCGATTGATTGAAGTTCGCTAATTCAGCATTATGAATCAGTAAATGAGATCTAAATGGCAGTTGATTTTCTTGATTTCCAACAACATCAGTAAAGGTTTTAAACGTGCCTGTAAAGCCATTAAAGTAATGCAAATCTTCTGAATGTCCACCTGTTATTCCTTTTGACCATAAATCTTCAATTGCCAATTTTAAATAATTTTCCATTTCTGTGGGTGTTGCTAGTGGAAAGGCATCGATGGCTAAATTGGTCGCCTCGTCTTTTAAAATACCCGTTAGTTTGCCATCTGGTGTTAGGTCAATTTCACCGCCACCTTCAAATACTTGATGATTTTTTAACTGAATTTTTTTGATAAAAGGTGAATTAATGACTACATTATGATAGTCGATGCGTCTCACTAAAATAGGCTGTCGCGTTGAAATTTGATCTAAATCTTGATAAGTAAGTCCACGTCCATCGTCTTCCCACATGTTCTCATTGTAGCCTTCTACAAATAGCCATTCATCTGGCTTTAACGTCGCTACTTTGTCAGCTATCATTTTTAATGCTGCTGTTCTTGAGGTTTGTTGGTTTAAATTTAAGCGGGCTAAGCTTTGTCCGTACCATAATAAATGCAAGTGACTGTCCACCAAACCAGGTAGCACAGTTGCTCCTTTTAAATCGATTTCTTCTTTAATTAGCTCCCCATACTGCGCTTTTAATTGGGCTTCTGAACCCGTTGCTATAATTTCAGTTTCATTTGCTAGCACACTTTCGACGGTTGCTCCCTCGTTTTCCATTGTATAAAAAAGACCATTTGTCCATAATTTCATTTAAAACCCACCATTCTTTTTCGATTACTCATTTATTATAGTCCCATTATAATAAAAAACAAGTTCTAATTCCTTCATTTTAACTGACTTTATTGCTTCTTTTTGTTGTTCTTCCCCTTGTAAATACAATCAAAAAAGTGATTCAGCACCAACGGCTAAATCACTTTGTTCTTTCATTATTATAAGAAATCAGAAAATTCTTCTTCTTGCATTTTTTCCAAATTGTCTCCGATTTTGATTTCGCTAATCACAAGCCCTGCCATTGCGCGTTCAATTAGTCCTTCAACATCCAATCTTGCTTCAAAGCCTTGTGCTTTGTCTAGTTTTGGTTTTGTTTTTGGTGCTGGCGGAGCAAAAATAGTACAGCAATCCTCAAAGGGTTGAATCGACAAATCAAATGTATCGATTTTTTGGGCAATTTCAATGATTTCATTTTTATCCATTGAAACCACCGGACGGATAATTGGCGTATTGGTTACTTCATTGATAGCTACCATGCTTTGTAACGTTTGAGATGCTACTTGACCAAGAGACTCTCCATTAATAATCGCTAGACCTTTTTGTTGTGCTCGAATTTGATCGGTTAAACGCATCATCATTCTTCGGGTCACTGTCATTAAATAGCCTTCTGGTACTACTCGTTTAATTTCTTCTTGGATTTCAGTAAAAGGGACTTCAATAAACTGAATACTGCCAACATATGCTGTTAATTTAGCCGTTAAATCTTTGGCTTTTTGTAAGGCGCGTGGACTTGTATAAGGCGGGCTGTGGAAATGAACCGCTTCAATTTCAACACCACGTTTCATTGCTAGATAACCTGCTACAGGAGAATCAATTCCACCTGATAACATTAACATCCCACGCCCACCAGAACCAACTGGTAAACCGCCTGCGCCTAAAATCGTTTCACAGGATAAAAAGAGCCCTTCTAAGCGAACTTCCACACGTAATTCAATATCTGGTTTTTTCACTTGAACTTTGATACCTTCGATGTTTCTTAAAACTTCGCCACCTAGTAACTGGTTAATGTCATTAGTATCTAATTCAAATTTGTGGTCTGCGCGTCTTGTTGTAATCTTGAAGGTTTGACCTTCTTGATATACATTCCGAATCATCTCTACTGCTGCAACTTTCAAAGCTTCAATATCGCGTTCTACTTTAACTACTGGAGAATAGGTTTGAATTCCAAAAATCGGTTGTAGACGATCCATTACTACCTGACTATCTGCCCCATTTAAAAGCAAATACATCCGATCCCGTTCACCATAAATTTTCACTTCTGGGTAATCGTGAAGGGCGTGACTCACATTTTTCACCAAGCGACTAATAAAGGTTCGTTTATTTTTTCCTTTTGTTGATAATTCGCCGTAACGAATCATAATTTCACTGTATTGCATCTTTTTGTCATCTCTTTTCTTTGAGCTTTCGATTAGTGGATATCGCGAAACTGACGGTATAGTGCATCAAATTCTTTGATAAATTGTTGAGCTTCTTCTATTGTATTAGTATCATTTAAGCTAACTCTGACTGCACTTGTAGCAATATTTTCAGGCACATGCATTGCAGACAAGGTACTTCCGCTTGTTTGACTTCTACTTGAACACGCACTGGTGGTGGAAATGTAGATGCCTTTTTTCTCAAAAGCATGAACCATTACTTCACCACGGATTCCTCTTAGTGCAAAGCACAAAATATGAGGCGCGCCTTCTTTCGTTGAAAACAAGGTTACTTTAGCATAGCTGTCTAACTGATCCATCAAGTATTCTTTGATTTCAAGTTGACGCAATTGTTTTTCTTTTGGATCAGTCAATACTAGACGTAGTGCCTTTGACAGTGCCGTAATCCCAGCAACATTTTCAGTTCCGCTTCTCTTGCCCGACTCTTGCCCACCGCCATTTAAAAGAGGCGCGAGTTTTTTCCCTTTCTTCAAATACATAAAACCTGTTCCTCTGGGAGCATGGAATTTATGCCCAGAAAAGGTAGCGATATCGATTCTTGAGTTTGTCGATAAATCAAGTGGAATTTTTCCAATTGCCTGTACTGCATCGACGTGAAAATGTACTTTTGGATAAGCTTTTAAGACTTCGCCAATTTCTTCTAACGGCTGAACGCTCCCTATTTCATTATTAACAGCCATGATTGAAACTAAAGTAGTATCTGAGCGAAGTTCTTTTTTTAACGCCTTAACGGAAACAACCCCTTCTTTGTTAACGGGCAAATAAGTAATATCAAATCCAAGCATTTTTAATTGTTCCATCGATTCTTTTACAGCCGGGTGTTCAATCGCCGTCGTAATTAGATGTTTTCCAAATTTACGTTTTTCAATTGCCGTTCCTTTAACAGCCCAGTTGTCGCCTTCTGTTCCGCCACTTGTAAAGTAAATTTCTTCCATTGAAGTGTTTAAAAGTTCAGCAATTTGCTTTCTTGCTTGCTGAAGTAAACCTGTAGAAGCGTCTCCTAGACCATGTAAGCTAGATGGATTCCCCATTATTTCTTCACTAACTTTTAAATAGGTTTTCAAAACACTGTCGTCTATTTTAGTCGTTGCACTATTATCAAAGTAAATCATTTTCTCACGCCTTCTTTTTAAAGCGAAACAATTCAACTTGTTCCTTATTTTCTTGTTAAAAACCTTTATAATTATAGCAGACTTTAGCCAAATCACAAACGTTCCATTTAAAAATTTTAGAATCCCCTCATTAGATGTTACAAAATTAAGAATAAAAAAGCTGACAATCAACTTGATTGTCAGCTTTTATTAATTAATGTTTTGCTTCTTTATCTTCAAAGTATGAAGACTCAACTTTTTTGTACGCACCAGGCTCAGCCGTTTCAAGCGTTGTTGAAATAGTTTCTAGAGCTTCTTTATATTGAAATTCATGATTGAATAATTTCAATGTATCATCAATGGCTTGTGCGATTCCTTCATTTGAATGACGGTAACGGTTTGCATACTGCATCATGTACTCAGTTAATAAAGCACTATCCACAATCTCTTCTGTTTTTTCCTTGATTAACGTAACATCATCTTGACATAGGAAACACAGACGTGTGATTTCTTTCATGTCAATTTTTAATTTGTTTAGTTCTTTAGCCAATTGCTCAATTCGATTCGTTGTAGCAAAGAACAATTCTAGGTAGTCAGGGGGCAGTCCTGGTAAATGTTGTTTTTCAACATAACGTTTAAGACCACGCATTTCAAATTCAAACTCATCTAATTTTGCTTGCGCATCCATCTCTTCTTTGCGTAAATGAAGCAAGTTGCTGTTTAGTTCTTGTTGTGTTTTTTCAATCTCTTCTAATCGATCGCCCATTTTTTCATAGCTTTCTGCAATGACTGAATAAATGGCTTCATCTTGTTCAATCTCTTGTGAAGATAACTCAAATGCCGTTTTTAAATCTTCTAGTTCAGATTCAATTTTATTCGCACTTCCTGTTTCATCTTGATTTAAAGTGTAGCTTTGAGAGACACGATCAATTTCAATCAATAATTTACGGTTGTTGACAATTACATGATCTAAATATTCAGAAACTAATTGTTTTTGGCTTATTACAAAGGCTTTTGAATCAATTTCATTTTCCATGACATCATATAAGTGGTCAATCTTTGTGTCCAACTCTGCTAAATGTTCTTTCGCTTCGTCAACTTCAACCTTTTCAACAAACTCCATGCCCACTTCAATAGCACGTTCAATCTCTTGAATTTCTTTTGGAATATCAATGTCTAAAAAACGATAATTTTCAGCTACTAATTGCTGATACCCTTCTTTAATTTCTTTCACTTGATCAGTATCTTCAACCGTAAGCTCTTTGTAAATCGTTGGAACCAGTTCTGCTACCCGATGTAACTCGTTGGTATCTTGCGACACACGATCTAAAACTTCTTTTGCTTCAATGTGGTCTCCTGAAGAAGTTAGTTCTGTAAATTTAGAAAAATCCAATTCTAGAAAAGTTAAACGACGCTCTAAATTTTCCAATGCCGGTCCAAAAGAAAAACTTTGAGTCAACAACTTCTTACGAATGTCTTGATATTTTTCTTGTACTTTTTTGATCTCTAAGCGGTTTTTTTCTTCACTTTCAACCAATTTTTTTAATGCTAATTGAATTTTTTTGATACTTTCTTCTGTTTCATTAATTATGTGTAATGCAGCATCTTCAGCTTTTTGCGCTTTAATTAGCTTTAAGCGATCCGTTGCTTGTTCAGCATCAAATAAGTAATTTTCAATATCTGGAAAGCTAACCGTGGCAATGTTCTCCCAAGCTGCATTCCAATCTTTAAATGATTTTTCAGTTTGACCTGTTAACTGCAATTTTTTTATTTTGTTGATTTCATCGATTACAGGTTTATCCATCAATGCGATTTTTCTTGTTTCAAGTTCGTCTATTTTGCTGAAATGTCGTTTCTTTAAAATAAAACCTACCCCGTAAATGAGTAATGCTAATAAAATAATGCCGATTAATACAAATATAAAATTCATTCTAAAACCTCCACTTGAATTGATTGTAGCAAAATAATGGTATGTAACAAAATATAATGTTTGTCATTTTGAATTTCTTTTTTTATGAGAAAAACTTTAGATTTTTATTAGCTGAATTTCTTGCTTTTTTTTAATAAAACACCTATTGTAGATTATACCACAGTGATAAAAAACTAACACTAGAAATCAATTAATTTCAGTTATTTTTTATCCAAATTTAGTGAAGAAACAAACGTTTGGGGAGATAATATGTTCTTATTGCTTAAAATTGTGGGTATTCTTGGCTTGATATTTTGTGCTATATTGCTTTTTGCTGCGATTAAAATGCACAAATTAAATTCAAAAAAATTCCACCGAAAAGCTGGATTAATCTTGTTAGTTAGCCTTTTCTTCGTTTTATTTAGCCAAATGAAGATCAACCAAATCAATCAAAAACAAAAAGCAGCCTATACGATTGCTAGTAAATCCACTTTAGATGGATCACAGACCTTTTTACGAGTATTAGTTTTCAGCCGTAATAAAGAAGATATTGAACAAATTTTTAAAAAACTGCAAAAAAGTGAAAAAAATGAACGAACAGATTCACTATTTGTTCGCTTTAATGTCGACAATGGAGGCGAAATTGGTGAATTTATTGCCAACGCTAAAATTGCTTGGACCCTTAAAGGTGAAGAACAAGTTGATTTAAAAAAAGATCAGGAAAAAATCGAATTTAATAATCTGAGCAACTAAAGGAGTGACTCTTATGTCAAAAAAAGGGATTTATCAATTAACCAACGCGCAGCTAGAGGCTATTATTGGCGATGAGACTAATTTAATTGCTAATTTAAGCAATGCTTCCGCTTTGCTTTTTGAAAATCTGCCAGATATCAATTGGGCTGGCTTTTATTTGTATGAAGTAGAAACGGATGAATTAGTATTAGGTCCATTTCAAGGGAAAGTCGCTTGTATTCGTATAAAAAATGGAAGAGGCGTTTGCGGAACAGCTTTTGCTAAAAATGAATCTGTTGTTGTTGATAATGTTCATGATTTTCCAGGTCATATTGCGTGTGATGCTAAGAGCCAGTCTGAGATTGTGATTCCTTTGATGAAAAATGGAAAAACAATTGGCGTATTAGATGTTGATGCTCCGATTACAAATCGCTTCGATGAAATCGATCGTGGCTATTTAGAAGATTTTGTACTGATTTTACTTGCAAATAGTTCCATTTAAATTCTAGAGCAATGTTGGTTTCCAATCATTGCTTTTTTTGTTGCATCAATAGGCAATTTAAGCAACTATTGATTGACGTTAGATTGGCAATAAGGTATACTAGACATTGTGTAAAATAATGCAGCGTGAAAGTGGTATTCACGTCAACAGTTTATTGCCTACAAGGTTCAATTGTGTAACCTGCGGCTGCAAAGGTGAAGATTGAAATAATAAACTGCACGAAATACTGAACTCTCTACTTATTATTTTACTCCAAAAAACATTTATTTATTGGAGGAATTTTATTATGTCACGTTATACAGGCCCAAGTTGGAAAGTATCTCGCCGTCTAGGCATTTCACTTTCAGGAACAGGTAAAGAAATCGAACGTCGTCCTTACGCTCCAGGTCCTCATGGTCCTAACAGCCGTAAAAAATTATCAGAGTACGGTTTACAATTACAAGAAAAACAAAAATTACGTAACATGTACGGCATGAACGAACGTCAATTTAAAAACTTGTTTGTAAAAGCTGGTAAATTAAAAGAAGGTAAGCACGGTGTTAACTTCATGATCTTACTAGAACAACGTTTAGATAATGTTGTTTACCGTTTAGGTCTTGCTACTACTCGTCGTCAAGCACGTCAATTAGTAAACCACGGTCATATTTTAGTTGACGGCAAACGCGTTGATATTCCATCATACAGCGTTTCAGTTGGTCAAGTAATTTCAGTTCGTGAAAAATCTAAAAACCTAGAAATCATCAAAGCTGCCGTTGAAGCATTATTTGGTCGTCCAGACTTCATTAGCTTTGACGCTGAAAAATTAGAAGGTTCTCTTTCTCGTTTACCAGAACGTGAAGAATTGTATGCTGAAATCGATGAGTCTTACATCGTTGAATTCTACAACCGTTAATTGAATTAGCTCATGTAGAGTGATGTCAAAAGTCGTCAAATCCTTATTATAAAAGGGTTTGATGGCTTTTTGCTTTTTATT
>NZ_LT992558.1:1957989-1974864 GCF_900258435.1 Carnobacterium divergens
ATATCATTCAACGCGTTATTTTTCTTTTTTAATTCTGCTTGGTACTGTGATAATGAAATAAAACGATCACCAATTGTCAGTTCAGACGTTTCTACATCGATGATATCGATTGTCATTCCGACTACTCGTAACTCATCGTCAATTCCCATTACTGAATTTTTCAATGGGTAATAATTGCCGATTTCAAATCTTCTAATGTCTAGGTCAATTAAAGATAAATCAACAGCAGTTAAGCTGTATTGCGTTTTCGCTGATTTTTGTTCATCTAGGTATTGTTGCCCTTTAGACTTCAAAATTTGAGGTTGGGTAACTTCTGACCATTCAACAGCTTTTTCAATGATTCCAAACTCGTTTATCAGCTCGTTAGAAGCATTTAGATACTCTCTGCCATTATTTACACTCGCTATGGTTAATCGTGGTTGAGAAGCATCTGTGTTGCTTTCTTCTTCGCTTTCCAAACGTTCTCCTCTAGGATATATCCTTGTGACGATTTCAGTCGGATCAACACTCTTAGAAATTGAGATTAAATTTTTAGATAGCTCAATTGTCGTATCGGTGTGTTCTCCGATTTCAGTTACGTAGTCAATATAGTTAACTCCGTTAACTTCTCTTACTCTGATTTCCCCACCTAAGCGGCTAATTAATTTATCTTGTATTGTTCCCCATGTAGTCGCTAAATCATCTACATAGCGATAAACATTATCAGTATTGTTCGTTACCGTTACAATGCCGACAACAAAGCGCTTATGCTCTTCCACTTGTGAATTATGAACATCAATTAGATATCTAAAAAATTGTTCTGGAGTTGTATTTTGAAATTTTCCATATTTCTGAACACTATCTTGTAAATAGCTTAGATCGGATGCGCAAATATAACTACAATTGAAATCACCGCTACTTTCCATTCGATCTGTTGGAATTAACACTCTTCCCTTAAATATATTTTTATTCAACTTTGTATCCACAACTCTAATAAGTGTAGTTAACGGTTTTAATTTTCCAAATGAAGGGTTATTAGGCAAAAAAGAAAAGTCAAAACTATCAAAGGCATTAATTCCTGGTTTCACACTTCCTTTGGTTAGTTTTAAATCATTAGAAAAAGGCGAATGAATTTCTAGCTCATCGCCTTTAGGACTATTTTTAATTAAAACTTGATACATTAAATCACCTCTTTATGAAACTTAAACTCAATCGTTCCACTGCCTATTACAGTGATCTCATTCAATCCAGGGACTAGATAGAATCCAGTCGCTACACCTTCACCTACATTCACTTTATAGGTATTCCCTTTTAACTGAATTGTCATTTGAGAGCTAGCAACAATTACTGGAGCTAAATCAGTCATACCCAAATTATAAAGAACAATCTGTTTGGAACCATTCACCTCATATTTTACTAATTGAGCGATATCCAGTTCAAAGTTAAACGTATCCAAAACGTCATTACCTTCTTGTAATTCGTGAATTCTAAAAGGGTAACATTGGAACTCTACTGTTAACTTCCCTCTATGTCTAAGTTCATCAAAACTAGGTTCCTTTTGTACTTCGGCCAAATAATAATAATCATTCATAATGTCATCATGTAAGGGTATTTTCTGACTTGGTTCCATTAACCAAGCTAAAATCTTTGTCCATTGAATGTACATAGATTCCTTGCTCCACATACTACGGTCAATCACATTGAACGTTACAGTGAATGTTCTTTCAGAATAGTTTTGAGTTCCATAAATCTGTGAGAAATCATAAACGCTATTTGAATGCGGAATTCTTTGTAGTGTCTTGATTTTAGAAGGATACGTTATTTGTTTATCATCTAAAATATCTAGTCCGAAATCTGTGGAATGGTGATTGTTAAATGATATTCCATAATTATGAAGATTGTTTCTCACAGTTCTAACCCCCATCCTACTAATTCCATACGCTGTCTTTGTATCCTGTCAAGTGGCCCTGCTACATTCTCGCTGACTTTAACGTTGTTTAAGAACGTATCGTTAGACTTATCTCTAATTTCTTTCAAAATTTCTATAGATTCGTCATTAAATGAACTTTGATAGTTGTTAATAGTACTAATGGAATTATTGTTATAGTTACTTGCGTTGCCTGTAGCTCTTGCTCCTATATTCAACGCGGATTCTGCGGATATTTTAGGTAACGCTGAACTACTAGCTCCTAACTGCCAATCCAAATTCATATCGTTGTTTAATTTATTAGCCATTGTGCTAACTGTACTTTGAACATTTTTGAAACTATCCTGTAAACCTTTGTCTAATCCTTCCATTATTGACATACCATTTGTAATTAGTAGTTTTCTGTCATAACTTATAGGTCCTTTATGTTCCTTGATCCAAGTAGCAATTCCACTGACAAATTCTTTAACCTCTTCAAACGCTGACTTTAAACCTTTTAGAAAACCTTTAATAATCGCTTTACCTGCATCCATTAACGCATCTGGAACAAATACACCAACAATCGCATCTAAAAGATTTAAAGCCGCATCACGAACCGATTCTTTGTTATTTCTAATATTTTCAGCCATGCCATTAATTAGGGTGGTCGCTGCTTTAAATAATCTATCTTGGGCTTGTAGTAATCCTTGAACCATTGCATCAATTAGCCCCATCGCTGCATTCACAATATCTGGAATGCTTTTCGCAATCCCCTCTATAAATTTCACAATTAAGTTCACTGCTGAATCAATAATCTGGCCTAGATTATTTGCTATTCCATTAATAAAGCTAGCTATTAATGTTGCAGCAGAACCGATTATATCAGGCATTCTTGAAGCCAATCCCATTACAAAACTAACAATTAAATTAACTGCAGCATTTACGATATCAGGCATCCTAGCTACAATAGCTTGTGCAAAGTTAACAACAATACTAATGGCTTGATTTGTTATTTGACCAATATTATTAGCAATTCCCTGTAAAAATGTAATAAGCAAATTAAATCCAGCTTGCATTATTTCCGGTAAATGAGCATTTAATGCGGTTAACCACGTAACTATTAAATTAGCTGCACTTGTAATAAGCGTTGGTAATTGTTCCGTTATTCCTTGTAATATCGCCTTTATTAACTTCGCTCCTGCAACAATAATCAAAGGCAACCCAACTGTTAAGGCACCGAGAAACGCAACAATAATAGCCGTAGCCGATAACGCAACAGTTGGAACAAGAACTAACATCGCTCCTGTAAACGCTGTGATTAATTGAAAGGCTGCGACAGTTAACATTGGTAACCCCTTTGCTATCCCGGATATAAACCCCGCGACTACTTGCAAGGCTCCTGAAATTATTCCAGGTAACGATTTGGCAATTGCTCCCAAAATGCCTTCTAGCGCTTGGCCAAACGATTGTCCAAGTTTAGGACCATTCGACTGAATGTTTTTAGTTAAGCTTTCAAAGGATTGTATAATTGAACCAATTCCTTTTTTTACATCGCCACCGCCTAAAGATTTAGCAATCAATTCAAAAACTTTTAATACTAGTCCAACTGGACCTAGCATTCCAAGTAATGCTATTTTTAATATTTTAATTCCAATTCCTAAATTATCAACAGAACCACTACCCGATTTAAACCCTTCTATTAAACTTTTTAGACCGTTAGCAAGTTTTGTCATCCCTTGCCACAAAGATTCTGGGAATACTTTAGTAAATTGATCATGCAACTTAGTTACGTTAACACTCCAATCCGAACTGAATATAGCTTGAAATCCTTTTATTAAAGCTTTTACAGCCGTAAGCATCTGAGATAAAGGCCCAATTAATTTATCTAATATTGGGAATTTATTAACTATTGCATCAAGCATCTCACTAAAAGCATCTTTAACATAAGGTATAGAAGCTTTAATAAGTGTGCTTATTGCTCCTGGTAAAGCTTTGAATATATTCCCTATCATTGGGAAAAAGTTACCCATCAAGAAAGTAGCGGTCGTCTGAGCTAAAGCTTCAAGCGATGGTTTAATATCTTGCCCTAAAGCTAACTTTCCTAAAACATTGGAAAAGGATGCTTTCATTGAATCAAGCGATCCACTGAAAGTCTCAGCCGATTCTTTTGCAGTAGTTCCTGTGATATCCATTTCTTCTTGAACTGCATGGATAGCGTTATAAACATCATTCAAATTATTAATGTCGTATTTAACACCTGTTAATTTTGTTGCATCAGCTAAAAGTCGTTCCATTTCTGTTTTAGTACCACCGTATCCGAGAGAAAGGTTATCTAGCATAGTATAATTCTGCTTCGCAAAACCTTTGTACGCATCTTGAATACTCTCCATAGATGTTCCCATTTTATTTGCATTATCAGACATATCGATTAATGCCATATTGGCTGTATCTGCAGCTGCTTCTGTATCGCCACCCATAGATTGCAACAAGCTAGCGCTGAAACTGGTTACTGTTTCCATGTAACTATTTGCAGACATACCAGCTGTTCTATAGGCTTCGTCTGCGTAAGCTTTTACTTTATCACCGCTGCCTTTAAATAATGTTTCGATACCGCCTAAAGATTGTTGCAATGCAGCTCCCTCATTTAACGAAGCTCCAATTCCATCTTTTAAAGCTCCAAACGCAGCACTTGCAAGTTTTACTAATCCTAACGCTGTGACAATTTTTCCAATAGAAAGTGAAGCTTTTTCACCACTTCCTTCTACATTCGATAGATCATTGTTCAATCCACTAAGGCTGTCTCCGTTTACATCAACATCAATTGTAATGCTTCCATCTGCCATTCTTACTCACCCTCTTCCAAGTTTTGGCTTGGTAAAGCATATAACTCTTTGAGTTTCTTCAATTCTTTTCTTTCCTTTTCGTTACCTTTGCCTTTAGGCATTTCACGTTGGCGTATATCCATAACCTGTTGGAATTTTGTATCAGTCGGTAATCCAATCAAATAGGCTCTGAACTTGTCCCAATGCAGTCTGCCTTGTTCCTCGATCAAATCAATGTCATAAGCCTGTTTGAATGAGGAAAATATGTATTCAGCATCATGTTTAATGGAATACACTTGCTTGTTTTCCTCTTTAACAACTGGCATAGGATCACCATTCCTATCAAGAGCTATTTTTTCTTTTTCAGATGTATATACTTTTGTTTCAATAATTTCATTAAAAATATCTACTTGAGTTTGTAAATCACATTCTAGTTTTTTATCAAGTAACATTTCTAAGCCCATTGTCACTTTTCTGATAGGCTGTATATCTCCATCGTCAAGCATCTCAATGACTCTTAAAACATTATCAAAACTCATGTCTATATCATGCTGAACGCCTTGAATTTCGATACTGTCGTTAAATCTATATGCAAGTGAAAACATTATTCACACCTACTTTTTAGACTTCTTTTTATCAATTAAATACTTAGCTTCTTTTTTCTCCATTTCTTTATTGCGTTTCTTCTGAATGTTTTTTACTTCTGAAGCGATTCCTTCACAAACAGGAGCTAATAAATCAATGAGTTTTGAAAATGAGGGAACAACTTTATACAATCTATCAAACGAACCTTCACCGAATAAGAAATTGTAATTGATAGCTAGGTCTTTAATGGCTAAATCAAATACTTTTTTATACTCAGAATCGTTAAATTCGTTGTCTTGGACCTTTTTAAATTCATTTTTCAACTTCTTGCCTCGTTCTCTAACGTCTTTTTCAAAGTCAAAAAATTTAATTAAATTCTCTTCAGTCGCATCAAAATTAAAAGTTTCTCCATTAATCGTAACTGGGACTAAATCTACTTCTACATTAAAATTCATTGCCATTTTTAATTCCTCCTTGAATTTAAAAGGAGCAAAAATTAATCTGCCCCTTCCATGGTTATTTATTTAAATTAAGTTTTGCTGTTTCAGGTGTTGTTGACGTTACTGTTTCTTTTGGAATTTGGTTATATGAAATTGTGCAAGAGAAATCTTCAAACTCTGTCGCATCGCCTGAACCTGCTACAATAGCCGAAACTGTCGCAACCCCAATAAACGTCTTTTTCCCATCAGAAGTAACTACTTTATGCCAAACTTTACGATTCTCACCAGTTTTAAATCTAATCCCTTCGATATAAGCCTGTGCTTTATCTTCTGGATCAAAACTACCTTCGAAACTATATGCTGCACTGACACCAGTAACTGTCGTTTCCTGCGAGCCGTCACCATCGTAATAACCTGTGTCATCTGTTTGTTCGTCTGTGTCATCTGATACATTTGAAATCCATTTAGCTAGCTCCATCCATTTATCATCAGTTGGTGCTTCTTCACCTAATACATACGGTGCGATAAAGTGACCTCTTAGCGCATTTTTTAATCTTGCCATTTATAATTCCCCCTCGATTGTGATATTTGCTGTAAAATCCAATAAAAAAACAAGCCAACCTTGTTCATCGTATTGATTGATGAACGGCTTGCTTGTAATAGTTAGTTTGTTAAACGTAAAACTATCATCTTGACTAATTACGCTTTTTACTTTGTCTAAATGCTCTGATATAAGCCAAAGCACCTGTTGTAACTTATCGCCATCTTTTGACTTCATAGCAATTTCATAGTTCATGTTGACGTCTTTTGCACCGTCCATGTACTCTTTAATTGCAGTGCTACCAGCCGATGAATAAATCACTAATGATTCGCTAACTCCTAGGTAACCACTCCTTAACTTAATAGGCAATTCGTCAATAGAATTAACTGAATCTTTAATCCGTTCGATAAAGTCCATTAATTAATACCACTTCCTCTTAGAAACGCTTTTTTCCACGAATCCATATACATTCCTTTAGCTTTCAAATCCCACCTAGGACCTGTTCCAGGAGTTGAGTATGTTGTGCCGTTTAAATGAAACTGCCTTTTTGCATATGGCATTTCATAAAGTATTTTACCAACACTTGTAACGTGCACCGCTGTTCTCAAATTCCCTTCTTTTCTAGGAACGAATCTATCCATGTCAGCCATAGCTTGATTGGCAACTGCATATTGACCACGTTTGACATTTTGACTGCTTATCTTACGTTTAATACCGCCAAAATTAACAGTAACACTCATTAAACCACCTCTAATTCATAAGAATAAAGGTCATCTGAATAAGCTTCTTTAATTGGAATAGCAGAAGTAATAACATGTTCTTGGCCATCGTATATTACAAGCCCTTGTTCTTTAAATGGACCAATAGGACTTGTTAGCCCTGGATAACAAAATATAACAGCTTTAAACAACAACTGCTTACCACTTGTGGTAGCTGTATACTGTGATGTTTTATCAATGCGGCAGTTTTCAATCAAAATAGGTTCTGCATAAACAGGTTTATTCCAATCACCTTCACCTAGATAGTCTTTATACTCAAAAGAATCAACTAGAAACTCTATTGGTGGTTTAGGCATCATAAAGATTTCACCCCTCTATACAACAATCCGCTGCCTTCTAAATAGATATAAACATCTTCTGAAACTAGAGATTTGCTTTCGTTTTGACCAGAAGCATTGTATCTAGTGCCGTTTGAAACACTTGTACGACCTGCGCTGAACGATTGCGGAGCTTTATTAATACTCTCATGAGTATCAGCTCCAACCTCGCCAAAATAGATAATTTGAGCACATAATGCTAATTTAAATTGTTGTACTCTAAAAACTATTGGATCATCAGTGATTGAGTTAAATTGATAAAACCGATTGGTTGTATTGTCAATAATCGCTGATGCTTTCAATAGATACTTATTAAATGTATCTTTAAAATCATCAGTTTTATTTGTTAACTCTTTGAATTCTTCAAATGTTAGATAAGCCATGACTGCCTCCTTTCGTAACAAAAAAGGCTAGTCGTTAGACTAACCTCCACTTGGTTCAGTTACAGTGACTGCACAAGTTGTCGTTTTTCCATTTACCGTTGTTGCAGTAATTGTTGTTCTACCAGCTTTAACACCTGTAACTTTACCTTGAACTGGCGTTACTGTTGCAATAGCCACATCGCCAGAACTGTATTGAACTGTTTTATCCGTTGCATTTGCAGGTAAAACAGTTGCTGTTAAAGTTTCATTTGCCCCTACATCAAGAGTTAGCGTTGATTTATTCAACGTAATTCCAGATGGGGCTACGCTTTTGGGACATAAGAAACATAAATAGCTTTCTTAGCGTTATCAAATACAATCGCATCATAATAATCTAGCCCTTTAATCGTATCACGGTAACCACTACGGTCTTGCGATGCTGAAACGGTGTCTACAGTACCGAACTTAACAATAGGTGCAATTGCTGTTAAAGGAACAATAATAAAGTTTAATGTATCTTTGATGTCAATACCTGAGAAACGACCTTTAGCAACTTTTAAAATTGGTACTCCGCCGTCAATTTGGGCAACTGTACGATCAATACCATTGATTGACATTTGATTGGTAGAAAATGACTTCGTTACACCTTTCGCATTTTTTAACAGGCGATAAGTTGCTGCTGAAACAAACATTACATACCCACCTGGGACTTCATTATCTGTCATATATTCTTCTGCAGCATCATAAGCTGATAGAATATTATCTTCTGTTAATGTTTCGTTCTTTTTTTCCCCTGCATTATCAAATAAGACTTGGATTGCTACTTTGTCACGATGTGGAACAGTAATCAAACGTTTGTGTTCTGTCACAATGTTATTAATTGTTAATGCTGCACTTTCCGATTGATCTAATTGATCTACATCATAACCAAACCAATCTTCATGAGTTAGCTTAATGGTTTCTTTTGCAATACTTACTTGACTACGAGCATTTTCGCCGTTTCGTTTGTATTGCGTAGCTTCTACAAAGCCAGACATTTTATTGATACGAACTTCATTCGCTCCTACAAAGTCAGCTGCTGTAATGCTTTTTGCTCCTTGTGTTAATACGTCCCAAACTTGCGAATCCGCACGGAATTCTTTATCAATTGTCGCTAAATCTTTACTGTCTAATACTAAAGCCATAATTATTCACCTAATCTTTCTTGGATTTTTTGTACAATGCTTTTTCCACCACCTGCACCGCCTGTTGGGTTACCAGTTGCTACAATGGCAGGAGTTGTTTCTTTTGTTACTTCTGCTTGCTCAAATAAAAATGATTTACTTTCTTTCAACCCATCTAACTGCTCTTTTAAACCTTGTAAACCATCATCTGTCACCTTAATTGTATCTTTATCTAATAGACCTAACACAATCGCTTCATCAACGCTGTTTGCCTCTTTTAAAGCTAACTGAATAGCGAAATCTTTCTTTTGAGCGGCTAATTTTGCTTCTGAATCGGTGCTAACTTGGTCAAATTTACCTTGTAACTCAATTAGTTGAGCCGTCACCTCTTCGTTTCCCTTTGCCAACTCTTTTAATCCATCTAGTTCCGTCTGATTAGTGTTTAACTGCTCCTTGAATTGATCACGCTCTTGCTCTGCAGTTGCTAGGCTAGTATTCAATCCGTTTACAGTTTGACCATGTAGCGCCATTACTGACCCTAATTGTTCATCAGTTAGTCCTAAATCTCTCAATTGTTCTCTTTTCATATTTATTCATCCTTCCGTTTTTTTACGTGGCTACGACCACGATTGGATTAAGTAGATTTAACGTCTTGCTTAGGACGATAATAATGTTATTTGAGTAATTTTTATAAAATCTTTTCGCCTGCTTCTTTACCATCTGAGTAAAACGTCACTACATCTGTTGCCTTAGTCGGATTGTCTTTGATTACCATATAAGCTACTAATGCAAAACTATTAATTAAATCCTCATCTTGGTTATCAATTCCAGCTTCATGAGCAATAGCATGAGTTAATTCATGAATAAACGTTTGCTCTTGTTGTTCAGATGACAATTCTTTCCAAATCTTTATTGTTCCTCGTTGATAGTCGCATTCGCCCCATTTATAACCAGTTTCTTCATGAGGTATATGGTCAACGATTTCAACTTTATAGTTAATTCCACCAACTTTTATTTCATTTGGAATATTCATTTTTCAGCTCCTATTCATCATAACGAAAGTCTTTTACTAATAAATCTATAGGTGTATAAACCTTTTCTCTTGCGTAGTTCCTTGATAGATACTCATTACTATCAACAAGTTCTTTAATCGCTCGTTGCGTTGCTGTAATGTCTCTTTGCCATATTTTCGCACCATCTGTGTTATCCATTGACTCCGAAACCATCTTATTTTTCTTTAATTTAACTATTCTTCGTTCTAGTTCGCGTTGTCTCTTAGTTAATTTTGCAACCTTTTCATTTTCTGAAGCGTTATATTTAGTTTGATTATTCGTATTTACACCAGGAATAAAAGGAATATGATTATGAGTACAGTTAACACCTCTGTGTCCTCCAGCTGTTCCGTATTCAGCATTCCAATAAGAATCGTAAATACTTCTATATTCTGATTTAGGTGATATAGATTCTCTCAAATCAACAACATTACCTTGAATCTTTGAACAAGCAGCACGAGCTCCCATGTGGCTAGTGACAAGGACTGTATGAACATCATATTCAGCCATTCTATCTTTTCTTAACTGATTATAGGTATTTCCGAGTGATGACTTTAAAACGGTTCTTACATACCTTTCTAACGACCAAGAGTGACCACCTTTATCTATAAAAGAACTATTAATTCCTTTTTGCGCCCATTTTTGAACAGTTTTCTCTAACGCTTCTTCAAATGTAAATAGACCACTGTTAAATCCAGCAGTCGTCTTGTTGATAATATCCGTATACATTGTGGTTATTGCAGTTCTATAGCCATTGTTTGTTGAGATAAGCGTTTGATTTACATAGTTGTCAACATCTCCCCAAGCTTGTTCGTAGTAGGCTCTCATGATATTGTCTAAATCAGTTGGCAAAGGTAAATTATCATAAGGTACAGCGCCATCAACATCTTTAATTATCTTAGGACCAACTTCACCAAATATATTTTCGATTTGCTTTTGAGATAATCCAGTAGCATCAGAAACGACTTTAGCTGTATCTTTGTTAACTAACTTTAAATCGTTTAATTTCTGACGTTGCCAGTCTTGAATGTTGTCTGGGTTGGTATTAAGTTGTTTAATGATTATCTTTAATATTTCACCTTCTAACGACTGGTAAATATGAGACATGTTACTAGACCATAAATCAAGTTGATGAGGGGTGACAGTCATTATTCATCACTCCCAAGTTCTTTCTTTATATATTCTTCCTCATTTTCTGCATAATCTAAATCTAACTGCTCTGCTTTTATTTCAGAAAGTATCTCTTTTGCTTCTTTTTCAGTCACTCCAGACACTTTTTGGATAGCTCTTAGTTTTGACGTCAATTCACTGATTACAAGTTTAGAATAATAATCAGCTTTCGCATCTTGAGATTGAAAAACTCCGTCATCAAAGTCGATGTTAACCCCTAGCTTTGCAGGTTGGTTATACAAACCGTAAGCATGTGCTAATTCAAAAATAGTAATAACAAGCTCTTTCAACGCTTCTTCAACAATCAGCACATTGTCTGAACGAGTTGAAAATGTTTCAGAATTTTCACTTATGATTTCTGTTGCTGTTTTAACAGATTGTCCATCAAAGCTAAACGTTCCGCTTGAAAACCCTGTTTGCATTTCAATAATACGTAAAATAAAGTTAATGCTTTCAATAAATTCGCTTGAACGCAAAGAAGGAGAAAATTCATCAATAAAAGGTTCATCAGATTTCAAGCTCTGATACACGCTTGTTTTGCTATCGAATCGCTTAATAGGATTTCCTTTTTCGTCATAACGAACTTTGAAGAAATGATCAGAAGCAAGTATTTTTCTTCGTCCTTCCTCGATTTCCCACATAAACTGGTCGTATTTCTCATTTATATCTTTCAATTGCCGTTTAGCATTATCAATAATACCCAAGCTTAATGGACTAGAGATATTAAGATTATTTTTACCAGCTAGCTTGATATAGACAAACAAAGGACGGCTAAAGCCTTCCATTTTCGTTTCTTCTTGTAAATCTGCATATTTTTCTAGTGTTTTAAGTGGTACTTTTACACCGACTGCATCTTGTCTATCAGATCTGTAAAGTTCATTTCTAATGTAATACGTTCCGTTTTCCCACTCATGAAATTCAAGTAGTGTGTAATGAATCATGTCTTTACCTTCTGTTTGCTGCGTTTCTGTAGTAATTACTGCTTCTGTTATGTCGTTTGTATTTGACTGTAAAGGATAAAACGTATCTGCACGACAATAAGCTATTTTAATTTCCTTTGACCCAATATCCACATAGGGTCTTAATACTAATCCTCCAATTGCGTAACCTGCTTCCAATTCTTCGCCAAAGTTTTTTCTGAACTTATTAGAATTAAAAGTATCTTGCAAAAATTCATTTGCTTTTTTATCATCAACACTCACTGAACACCCATCATTAAAAACAAGTTTAGCCAACTTGCGAGATAAAACTTTGGAAACATTTAAAGAACGAAATTCTCTTTCTTGAAAGATTCCATTGCTCGATAAATAATTGACATTTGGAAATACACTCTTATAAATCTGTTTGTTGTTCCTTATCCTGTCGTATTCTTCCTGATCCATCGAAATTTTTGGATGATCTATAATCTTTTCTAATTGCTGTACCATACCTAGCTTTGCACCTCCAATCCTAAATAAGTTTTTAATTTTTTCTAACATGAACACACCTCTTTTCTTTAGGCGATATAGGTTTTATAAAAGTAATTGTTACCATATCGAGCATCATCCATAGCGTGATTGTTTTTATCGATTGGCAATCCATTATCATTTCTACTATACATAGCTAATTCTTTTTTTAAATGATAATGGTCATATTCTTCCCCAGTAGTAAGCAATAAAAACTGACCGCTTTCTATTGTATTTTGAAGCCTAGTGATACCAACTTCAATTTTCAGTCCATTACTTGTCACTCTATCTTTACTATTATTGTCAGCCTTATCCGTAGAAATACCAATTAAATCTAGTTCTGACCGTAATGTTAAGCATGCGGGGTCTACGAAAAAATAATTCCAATGTGGCAGGTCACTCCATGTTCTATAACACCATTCAACAAATCGCTTTATTTCCTTAGCGTATACAGACATAGCTTTTATTGTTTCAGTATCCGCTCCGCTGTGATAAAAGTTAGCTAAACGGTACAAATAATACTTACCATCAAGAAACGTAACAACCCAAAAAGCACATGTTGTAGCATCTGATTGCCCTCCATCTGCCGTGAAGAAAGTTTCAATTATTTGACCTTTTATTTTGTTAACTTCGTTCCTGTTTTCATCAAACATAGAGTAGATAACACCTTGTGGCAAAACCCGTTCACCTAACCAATCACGTTTATAAGCATAATCGCTAACTTTACATTGTTCTTCCCAATCTTTTAACCGTTGGCCTGTTAAAATAGGGTTATCAGTAGGTCGCCAATGTCTAAACAAATACTTTCCTGTTTTTTCAAAAGGAAGCAACTCTTCTAAATTCGGATGATTCGGAGCAGGCGGATTTTGTTCCGCTAGATGATATCTAAACTTAGCAGCTAATGTCCGCCTAAATGCTTCTTTGATAAATTCCCTGTTTAATAGATTAAACTCGAGAAACACGACAGTGCCAAATGACATACCAGTTATTGCTCCAACTGCATTTACTTTTCCGCCACCTTTGTAATAGATTTTCTTTTCTCCATTTGGAAGGTTCAGCCACAAGTGGTCACCATGCCTATCACTTCTCATTTCTCCGCAATCTTTAAATATATTGACTAAGCCCATGCCCTCACAATCCATAAACATACGATATGCTTGTTCTTGATTGTAGGCAGCAATTAAATGGTTTTTATCTGGTGATGCAGCATAAATTATAGCCATCTTTTGCGCATCAGACATCGTTTTACCTGAACGGATTGTACCTTCGTTCATTTCTAGCTCTATTCCTTTAAGCGGTTGATAGATATTTTCTTTCTGTTTATCAGATAACATCATTATTCTTCACCGCCTATCAACGTCTTACCAATATCAATTAAGCTTTGGATATGCTTAGCTGTTTCTTCTCCTGCACTCAACTTATTAGCTGCATTTTCAAGAATAGCCGCTTCTGCTTTAGCTTTCTTAATTTGTTCTTTTTTAAGCTTTTCATCGAGTGTATTCGTATTTTGCCAAGTATCGCGTTTTCTATTCTTAAGCCATAGCGCAATCGCCCCTGTATCTGGACTTACTTGCTTCACAACTTCTTTAGTAACAATCATTTCGCTATCTTTAGTAGATGCAGGCATACTTAAAACAAAATCAACATAATCAAGTATTTTTTGCCCTTTTTCTTTCGAATAAAATGTTTGTTTTTGATACCACGAGAGCCATTGATGATCTCTTTTGCTCGAATTACAATTACCACAAGCTGGCACAACGTTAGACTCTATAAGTTTCCCGCCATTTTTTAATGGATCTAAATGATCTTTAGTGATTTTATCGCCCGAACCGCAGTAAGCACACTCTCCTTTAAAGTACCTTTGTGCCATTTCCCACTCTTCAGCGGTCAACTCTGACTCACCACCATGTCGCTTCTTTTGTCCTGTATCAGCTAGTCGTTCTCTTGTTATCTCTGTGTATTCATATCCTACTGCTCTTTTAAATAAAGCATCCTCAACTTGATAGTCAGCAATTTCTTTACCCTTTTTTAGGGACTCCATTAATTCCGAAAACTCTTTTTTATAATTGTTAAATGTAGATTCCGCGATGTTTAATCTCTTACATATTTCAAACTCTGTTAAGCCCTCACGGCACCACCACTCAATTTCTTTTAACCTAGTGGCGACATGAGTGTCATATTTACTCTTGCGCCCTTTTTTCACTTCTATCACATCATATCACCACCTCACGTTTCGTGTTGTTTTGTAATCACCTTTAAGTGATTTATGTATTTTAAGCAAAATAAAAAGACCTCGAAAGGTCTTTTAAATCAGTTTTTCTAAATAATTTATTATGTTGTCTAAACTAAATTTATCTCCTTTTTTATTTATTAAAATATCATCTTCTAAATAAGTCAAACTATCCAATTCATCATTTTGTGAAATAATAGAAATTTCATTAGAATCTTCATGGTAGATAAACTGAATTTCATCTTTTAAAGTTCTGGCGGATACTTTTTTACCGTCACCTGTTGAAGAAATAGTAAAAATTTCTTCAGAACCTTTTTTTTCTTCTTTCATTTCATCGCTTAAATCACTCAAGTAAATATGAATATCTGAAATTACTTTAATAAATTTTTCCTTGTTTGGAATCTCTGGAACCTGACATATAATTGATTCTTTGAATTGTTCTCTATCCATACTATCATCTCCTTTTCTTTATTATATCAAAAACCCCCACGCATGACCATGGAGGCAAAGGAGGATACACACACTGAAAAGTAATTTTACCTTTCACTTATTGGTGGTTATCGTATGGCAAATCTTCGAGAGGTACTACTTTTAGTCGAATTTGCTCTAATTCACTTAAACTATTAAATTTAGTACTAAACTCATTAATATCTCCAATTTCTATTCCTTTAGGATTTTCACTGACTTCATTATAAATAATTCTGTATTCTCTCTGATCAGAATATTTTTGTTGCTTATGCATTAAAGCGCTCACAGGATTAAGTTCAAACTCACTACGTGTCAAGTTTTCATCAGTTTTTTCATCGTAGTAATTAATCGGTCCATGTTTAAGAGGGATTCCATTTTTTATAGCATGATAATTTACTTTTTCTAAAAAAGAATCGGCAAAAGAAATTACAAAAGGTCGATCATTACTTATTCCTTCTAATTCTTTTATTACATTCTCAGAAATATTAAAGGTACCGTCAGGATTCTCAATATAATCGCTCTCACTAATAAGCACAAAGCATGCAATTGGAATTGCAAGTAAAGCTTCATTTTTTTCTTTTAGTGCCGCTCTTTTATATTTAAAGACCTGCATATCTTCATCTTTACAGCCTTCTAAACCAATCATTAAAATAACTTCTTTAGGATCAAATGCTTCATAACGTACACCTTCCAATGAATCAGCAATATGTTTATTTACATTGGATTCGTTCTCCATATCTACAAAATGTTTATTCAAGGGAAAAAATATTTTACCTTTGTTTAAATAATCTTCAATATATTCTTCATCTATGAATTTGATAAGTAAATCTTTTATCATAACTACCACCTCTTAATTTTCTAATTTCTTTTCTATTATATCATATTTCATAAAATCAAATAGAAAATTTTGCGATCCATACTTAACTTGATTATCAATCTTATCTTGCGCTCGATTAACGTAACTTTGCACTGAAGCTTTGCTGACACCTAAAAGCTCACCTGCTTTAGCGTAAGAAAGATTCTGCCCCTTAACTGCTAAGTAAGCAGCCCGTTCCTTGTCAGATAGATTGTTTAGCATAGCTGTAATACGTTCTATTTCGTCCTCTGTGGCTTCTCTTTTGTTTTCTTGTTCAATGGTCACTAAGTAAGATAACTTCTCTATTTCAGCAAGTAATGACGTTCTCTGATAACGTGAACGATTAGATATTGTTCTTCTAGTGCCAGGTTCCCTTGCAGTTTCTAACCATTCGATTGCATATTGCAAATCTGAAATCATTCCACCGATGATTTTTAATTCTTTCCTTAAAAAAATAGATCTATCTTTTTCTTCAAATGATAACATTTCACCTTTTTTTTGAATCTTTTTTGATTTATCCATTAAAAGTTCATGTTCATTTTTTAATGGTCTTTTTATTTTATTTAGTTTTGATAGTTCCTGTTTATACTCTTTTATAAGTTCATCTGCGTTTAACCAATCTTTCTCCATGTGTGTATTCCTCCTTTTAAATGCAAAAAAAGGACACCTCAACTAACGTATTGCTACGTTGTTAAAGTGTCCTCTAGTTTTCTAGTCAGACTTTAAAATTTAGTTTTTGTTTCACATTTAACTAATGTGA